>NZ_JBYSZY010000011.1:0-145019 GCF_058787635.1 Variovorax sp. FW305-3-2-15-B-LB1
GGATTCTGGAGGTGGGGTGGGGCATCGTGGGTCTCTCGAAAAGGGAAAGGGCCTGGTCAGCAACCGAGGGCGCTGCAAACAATAGCTTTCGCTTTTGGAAATCAAATGATGCAAATGCACCATTCTTGAAACCGCGCGGCCGAGCCCCGCGCGCGTCACCGGAACATGGGATGGGCATGCGGCGCCGGGACTGGAAGACTCCCCGCATGACCTTCACGGCCGGTGTCCCGCGCGACTTCAGCGACCTCCTGTTGCGGCTGTACCGCCTCTCGCACGAGCTGCCCATCGACGCCTTCCAGGACGCCGCGCTCGACCTCCTCAAGCCGGTGCTGCCCTTCGACTCGTCGATGTGGGGCACCGCCACCCGCACCGACCACGGCATCGACATCCACACGATCCACCTGCACAACCAGCCGCTCGAGATGGTCACGGCCTACGAGCAGGTCAAGCACATGGACACGGCCGCTGGCGAGGTGGCCAAGCAGTCGAACGCCACGCTCGCGTTCAATGCGCAGGCGTGGTTCTGCCGCGACGACCAGGCCGAGCTGCGCGACTACGGCCGCCGCTTCGAGCAGGCCAACTTCTTCATCACCTCGGATTCGAACCCGCAGACGAGCTTCGTCCACTGGCTCAGTCTGTTCCGCGCCGACCCGGAAGCCCACGGCACGGAGGAAGAGCGGCAACTGCTCGCCAGCCTCGCGCCGCACGTGATGCAGGCGCTGGCGCTGAACCGCGTGATGCACCTGGACCGCCTCGAAGCGGGCAGCGTGTCGCCCGGCGGCTCGGCCATCGGCGACCTGCGCGGCGTGCTGTACCACGCCGACCGGCTGTTCGAGGCGATGCTGAAGGCCGAGTGGCCGGCCTGGCACGGCCGCACGCTGCCCGATGCGCTGCTGCAGCACTTCCTGCAGGGCCACGCGCGCTTCAACGGGCGCGAGATCGTGGTCACGCACCGCGTCGAGCAGCGCCTGCTGTTCCTCAAGTGCCGCCACCGCTGCCGCGCCGACAGCCTCACGCCGCGCGAGCACACCATCGCCGAACTGCTGGCGCGCGGCGACACCCACAAGGAAGTGGCCGCCATCCTGAACCGCTCGCCGGCCACGGTGCGCAACCACATCCAGTCGATCTACGACAAGCTGCAGGTGGGCAACGTGGCGGGGTTGATCCACGAGCTGCGCCTCGCAGGCTGACCACCGCCCTGCCCCAAAAGAAAAGGCGCCGATGGCGCCTTTTCTTTTTGCTTGCGCGGGTGCGCCCTGCTTACTTCGGCCGGATCGCGTCCGCCGTGCCCTGGATGAAGGCCTTGATGCTCTCGATGTCGTCGCCCGAGAGCTTGCCAGTGAAGTCGGGCATGCCGCGCGACATGGCCGGGCCCTTGAGCACGAACTTGTCGAGGTTCTCGATGTAGGCCGGGTCGAGGTAGCCCAGGTTCGGGATGTTGCCGCCGCGGTCCACGCCCGGCACGCCGTGGCAGAACACGCAGTTGCTCACGTACAGCATGGTGCCGGCCTGGACCTTGGCGGGGTCGTACTTCACGCCCTGCACCAGCTTGGCCATGCGGTACTCGACGAACGCGGGCATCTTGGCCGTGCCGCCGACCGCGAAGGTGTAGACCGTGCCCGGGCCCTGGCGCTCGGTGGCGCGCTGCGCCAGGCCGTACACGCCGCCCCAGCCCACGGCCACCGACACGTACTGCTTGCCGTCCACCATGTAGGTCGCGGGCGCCGCCACCACGCCGGTGCCGGTGGGCGTTTCCCAGAGCTTCTCGCCGGTCTTCGCGTGGTAGGCCACCAGGCGCCCGTCGGCCGTGCCCTGGAACACCAGGTCGCCGGCGGTGGTCAGCGTGCCGCCGTTCCACGGCGAGGCGTAGTCCACGCCCCAGGCTTCCTTCTGCTTGATGGGGTCCCAGGCCACGAGGCGGCCGAAGGGCTTGCTCGTGGGCGGCTCGACGTTGGCGAACTTGCCCAGGTTCCAGCCCAGCGCCGCGTGCGGCCGGCCGGGTGCGTTCTCGTCGAACTTCCAGGCCTTGTCGTCCATCAGGTTGATCGGCACGTGCTGGGCGGGCAGGTAGGCCAGGCCGGTCTGCGGGTTGTAGGACATCGGGTGCCAGTTGTGCGCGCCGAACGGGCCCGGGATGCTGTCGCCCGGCTTCTCGTTCTGCCGCGCGGCGGGAACCTCGATGGGCCGGCCGTTCTTGTCGTAGCCCGTGGCCCAGTTGACCGCGACGAAGTTCTTCGCCGAGATGAACTTGCCGTTGGTGCGGTCGATGACGAAGAAGAAGCCGTTCTTGGGTGCATGCAGCAGCACCTTGCGCGCCTTGCCGTTCAGCTTGACGTCGGCCAGGATCATCGACTGCGTGGAGGTGTAGTCCCAGTTGTCGCCGGGCGTCTCCTGGTAGTGCCACTTGTACTTGCCGGTGTCGGGGTCGAGCGCCACCACCGAGCCCAGGTACAGGTTGTCGCCGCCCTTGGGGCTGCGCGCCTTGGCCGCCCAGGGCGAGCCGTTGCCGGTGCCCACGTACATCAGGTTGAGCTCGGGGTCGAAGGCGAAGCTGTCCCAGGCGGTGCCGCCGCCGCCGGCCTCCCAGTACTTGCCGCTCGGGTCCCAGGTCTTGGCGGCGCGCGCCATCGACTCGTCCTCGAAGGGCTTGCTCGGGTCGCCGGGCACCACGAACCAGCGCCACTTCTGGTCGCCGGTCTTCGCGTCGTAGGCGGTGACATAGCCGCGCACGCCGTACTCGGCGCCGCCGTTGCCGATGATGACCTTGCCCTTGAACACGCGCGGCGCGCCGGTGATGGTGTAGCTGCCCTTCTGGCCCTCGATGGTGTTCTTCTCCCACACCTTCTGGCCGGTGGCGGCGTCGAGCGCGATCAGGCGGCCGTCGTAGGCCGCCACGTAGACGCGGCCCTCGTACAGCGCCACGCCGCGGTTGACCACGTCGCAGCAGCCCCTGAAGCCTTTCGTGCGGTCGACCTGCGGATCGAAGGTCCAGATCTTCTGCCCGGTGCGCGTGTCGATCGCATGCACGATGCTCCACGAGGCCGTGACGTACATGATGCCGTCGACCACCAGCGGCGTGGCTTCCACGCCGCGCGTCGATTCGAGGTTGTACGACCAGACCAGCCCGAGCTGCTTCACGTTGCCGGTGTTGACCTGGTCGAGTTTGCTGAAGCGCGACTCGGCGTAGTCCAGCCCGTAGCTGGGCCAGTCGGGCGTCTTCTTCGCCGCGTTGGCGCGCACGAAGTTGCCGTCGACGCGCTTGGCGGCCGCGCCGGCGCGGTCCTGCGGGCTGGCGGCCGTCTGGGCCAGCGCCGGGGCCGTCAGGCCCAGGCACAGCAAGGCGCCCGCAAGCAGGCGCCGCCCGGAAAGAGGCTGTGTCGTTGTCGTCTTCATCGGGGTCTGTCTCCTTCTTCGTTCTGCCCCAAGGATCGTTCGCACAGCATCGGCCTTCACCCCCGGGATTTCCCCAATCAAGCCTTGTTCCATTGCGGAACACATTCGAGAGGGTCCCTGAACCCGGAAGAGGCGGCGAACCCATGGCGCTCGACAGGCTCGGCACGGCGGATGCGCCGCGCCAACTCTTTGCCAGCACGCCGGCGCAGCGCGTGGCGCTGGCGCGGCAGCAGTTTTTCGAAGAAGGCGTGCGCCCCTCGGGGCTGGTCGGCGAGGCGGTCATCCAGTCGTGGATGCGCTGCAGCCGCACCCACGCCGACCGGCAGCGCGTGGTGGCCTTCGACGCCGTCACGCCCAGCCGGCTGCACACCACGCTGGCGCGCAACCGCGAGCTGCTGGACGTGGCGCGGCACGAGCTCGTGCAGATGGAGCACATGCTCGCGGGCACCGACTGCCGCGTGATCCTGACCGACCGCGACGGCGTGGTGGTGCACGTCACGAGCCAGCCCGCCGGCACGCACCAGCCCGTGCTGCGCCAGACTGCACGCCTGGGCGTGAACATCTCCGAGCGCGTCGTGGGCACCACGGCGCCGGGCATCGTGGCCAGCACCGGGCAGGCCTGCACCGTGGACGGCGCCGAGCACTACTACGACGTTCTGTGCCACATGCAATGCGCCGCGGCGCCGATCCGCGACGTGAGCGGCCGGCTCGCGGGCGTGCTCGACCTCACGGTGGAGGCGCGGCGCTTCGGCTTCGACGCGGCCTCGATGGTGGCGCTGCACGCCACCATCATCGAGAACCGGCTGCTGCAGGCGCAGTCGCGCGACCACCTGATCCTGCGCTTCCAGGCCAGCCCCACGCTGCTGGGCACGCCGCTCGAGGCGCTCGCGGGCATCGCGCCCGACGGCACCATCGCGTGGCTCAACAACGCCGGCGCGCGGCTGCTGGGGCGGCTGCCCGAGGCCCCCGACGACCGCGACGTGGAATGCCTGCTGGGCCACGACCTCGCGAGCCTGCTGCGGCTGGGCCGGCGCGAGGCCGCGCAGCCGCTGCGGCTGGCCAGCGGGCTCGGCGTGTGGATGCAGGCGCAGCTCAAGGGCGCGGACGGCGCGGACTTCCGCCACGCGGTGGCGATGCCGGACATGGCGAGCGCACAGGTCGAGGCGCCCGTGGCGATCGACGTGCAGGCGGAGCAGCCCGTGGCGCTTGCACCCGCCAGCGAGACACCGCCCACCGAAACCCTGCGCGAGCACAGCCGCAAGCTGATCGAGGACACGCTCGCGGCGCATGGCGGCAACGTGTCTCAGGCGGCGCGGCAGCTGCGCGTGTCGCGCGGCACGCTGTACCGGCGGTTGCGCGGCTGGCGCGACAGCGAGCAGCCTCAGGCCGAATAAAGTGCGGGCATCGTCTGCCCATTGCAGAGAGGTTGAGAACACGATGCCTGAATGATCGTGCAGCCATCCGGCCAATCGGATGAGCGGTGGCCGCCTTGGGCCGCGAATCGCTCTTCGCTCCAGTTCACTCGAACTCAGTTCCACGAATTTTTCACGCCACGCTGCGCCAGTTGCACGCGTGAGCGCTGGTTGACCATTGTTTGCAACGGTGCGGCGCGGGTGTGCCACAGACTTTTTGGATCCCTGTTTTGTCAGAGGTCCACCACGTGTCTCACACCCTTGCGGTCACAAGCCCTGTGCTGCCCGATGCCCTCGAACCCGTGCGCCTGTCGGGCCACGAAGGCCTCAATGCCTTGTTCGAATACGAGCTTGCGCTCAAACCTCCCGATGCACTCAGCTTCAGCCAGGTGGCCGACATCGACCTGGATGCCCTCATCGGCTGCGAGATCAGCTACGCGATCGAACTCGATGACACGGGGGAGTTTGTGGCCGGCGTGGTGGGCGGCAACGCAGGCGGGCTGGGCGCCGACGCCCGGCAGATCAATGCGCTCATCGCCGGCGCGCAGCTGTGGGGTGAAGAAGGTCGCCACATTCAAGACAAGCTCACGTTGCGTCCCTGGCTGCATCTGGCGCCCGTGAGTACCGACTGGGCGACAGCCGCGATGGCCGACGGTCAGCTCGCCAGGTTGGCAATCGATGCAGCCGGCATTGCGGGCATGACCGATGTCGCTTGCCACCCGGCGCGGCAGGTCCTCACACCACGGTCTAGAGCTCAAGCCGCATATGCGCGCATTGCGTGCATGCAGTGCATAAAAAAATCGACACGAGCCAAGCGGCTCAGGGAGTCCCAGCATGGCTGACCTATCGCAAGCGGAGATGGCGAAGAAAGAAGACGAACAGGAGATATTCGTCAAGCCGTTGGATCAGATCGATCCCGCAGAGCTTCCGGGCGCCAAGAAGGTTGTCAACGACTGGCTCAAGAGCATCAGCGGCAACTACGTCACGGTGGACCGAGTCATGGCTGTCGCCAGTGCCGTTCCCATTCTCGGCAACATCCTGGCAGCCATCGATGCCGTGTGCGACATCATCGTTCTTGTCCAGAACAAGACCTCCAGCAGCGTCGAGAAGGGACTCAACTGGGTCAGCCTTGGTACCAACCTGATTGGAATCATTCCGTTCCCTCCGACCATGGCTGCGGCGCGCACCAGCCTGAGACCTGCGCTGCATCTTGTGCGAAGCAAGTTGCGCACCGTCGGCCACGGCCTCGACGATGCCCTCGTCGCACTGCTTGTTGACCACCTCAATGCCACGCTGGCCGGTGAGATCGACAAGTTCGTGGACGAGGCCATCAAGAAGCTCGAGGGCATTCTGGAAGAAGCCGCCTCCATGGCGCATGACCTGATCTCCGGATTGGGCAGCGCATTGCGCAAGCTCGCATCGGGCAAGCCTTTCGATACCAGCGCACCGGCGCCAGAAATCTCCTTGAAGCGCGATCCCAAGACCACCTACGAGAGCGGTGTCTGGGGAGCCATCAAAGGAATTGCCGACGATGTCGGAGAGGGGATCTCAGAGGGAGCCGGGTATGTCGGCGGGAAGGTCGTGCAAGGCGCCAAGGTTGCAAGCAATGCCGGCGTCGGCCTGGCCATGCGCAACACCGAAGCCGGCGGCAAGGCCTCCAAGCTGATGAACACCTACGCCGACTTGCTCGACGATCTGGGCAGAACGGCGAAGACGAAGATCAAGGCGTTGGGCGATGCGCGTGCCGACATGTCCATCGGTTGGCTTCTCAAGAGGCTCAAGGACGCTGTCTTGCGCTTTCGCGCCAAGGGCAAGACGGGAGGCGCCACAGTCAACCCAACGACGACCGGAAAGCACGATCAGAAGAAGCCGGAAGGGGAACTGGATACAGGGGGCTCCGAGCGCACGAGACGAATACAGGATGCCAACCGCTGCAAGGACTGTGAAACGGCCGCTCGAACGCCCGGCTCCATCAGCTTTGCAACCGGCAGCGAGACCTTCACCCATACCGATTTCACCTTGCCGGGCCACATGCCCATCGTCTGGAGTCGCACGTACCACTCGCGCCTGTCAGCTTACGACCCACTGGTGCAGCAATCCGGACAGGCCGGCACCAGCGCTTACCTTGGTGCCCGGTGGACCAGTCCCTACACCACCCGCATCGATCAGGCCGCAGATGGCACGCTGAGCTACTTCGCGGCCGATGGCCGCGAGCATCGCTTCCCCAAATTGGCCGAACCTGAAGATGGCAAGGCCGGCCAGACTCACCACAATGCCATTGAAGACCTCACCCTCGGGCGAGGCAATGCCGGCCTGCTCGTCCTGAGCCATGGGCGTGACTGTTGGATTCCGCCGATCTCTGACCCTAGATTTCCATCGAATACTGACCCACACACTGACCTTGCCCCTGGAATCCGTACCCCATAGCTGAGCTCATGAGTTGGCTTGCCTTGGTTGATTGGCAAGCCAGTCCTGCTCGAACTGCATCGGACTGACATAGGCCAGCGTCGAATGCAGTCGAGCACGGTTGTACCAGAGCAGCCACGCGACGGTCTCGTCCTTGGCCTCACGCTGGGTCTTGAAGCGTTGCCCGTGCAACCGCTCCACCTTCAATGAGCCGAACAGGGTCTCGCTGCAGGCGTTGTCCCAGCAGTTGCCTTTGCGACTCATCGAACTGGTGATGCCGTACTGCTTGAGCACGTCCCTGAAGTCGTGGCTGGCGTATTGGCTGCCCCGATCGCTGTGGAAGATCAGACCGACCTGCTTGCTCGGGTGCCGCTTGAACCACGCCATGCGCAGCGCGTCGATCACGAGATCGCGCGTCATGTCCTGGCGCAGCGACCAACCCACCACCTGGCGACTGAACAGATCGATCACCACCGCCAGGAACAACCATCCCTCGTCGGTGGCAATGTAGGTGATGTCGCCCACCCACACCCGGTCGGGTTCATTCACGGTGAACTCGCGATTCAGCAGGTTGGGCGAGATCGGCAGATCGTGGCGGCTGTCGGTGGTGACCTTGAAGCGGCGCTTGCCTCGGGCGCGTATGCCGTGGCGTTGCATGAGCTTTTGCACCCGGTCCTTGCCAACGCGGATGCCGCGTGCGAGCAACTCCTTCCAGATGCGCGGCCAGCCGTAGCCCCCACGTGTCTCGGCATGGATGGCCTTGATGTGCACCAGCAAGGCATCGTCGCTCAGATGACGTCGCTGCGCGCCGCTGGCCTTGCGCACGAAGTGCTCGTGATATCCCGTCAAACTGATTCGCAGCACCCGGCATTGCACCGAGATCGGCCACACACGTCGGTGGCGTTGGACAAAGGCGTACTTCACCGCTGCACTTTCGCGAAGTACGCTGTGGCTTTTTCCAAGATATCGCGCTCCATCTTCACGCGCGCCAGCTCGGCACGCAGCCGGCTGATCTCCATCTGCTCGGCGCTCACCGCCTTGCTGTCAGCGCCAGTGAGCTTGCCCTGGCGCTGGGCCTCGACCCAGTTGAACAAGGTCTGCTCGACCACGCCCAAGGTGCGCGATGCTCTGGCCGCCCTCGACCAGTCGCACTGCCTCAAGCTTGAATTCGAGCGTGTAGCG
Source organism: Variovorax sp. FW305-3-2-15-B-LB1 (assembly GCF_058787635.1). Lineage (NCBI taxonomy): Bacteria > Pseudomonadati > Pseudomonadota > Betaproteobacteria > Burkholderiales > Comamonadaceae > Variovorax > Variovorax sp. FW305-3-2-15-B-LB1. The sequence continues at coordinate 8,394 of NZ_JBYSZY010000011.1, forward strand.
CGCTCTTGCCGTCTTCGTCATTTCGACTCTCCTTGCTTGTATTGAAACACTCGGCAAGGGGGACGTTTTTCGGGGGCAAGGTCACACTTTGTGAGCCTGAAGGCTTCACTATGTGGATAAGTGGTTGATGTACTCCTTGTGTGATCTGCCGCAGATTGCGCCGCTGTTTCCGCGATTTGGTTACCTCGATCGCGAGCCAAGTCGCGAACTTCTCGGCATAGGGATCGAGCTTGCTTGAACTCGCCCGGTTGGCGTAACGCGGCTCTTCATCGTCGGCTCGCAGGTACTTCTTTACGGTGTTGCGAGACAGGCCTGGACGCCTTGCAATCTCGCGAATGGACATCTGCTCACGCAGGGTCCAGCGTCTGATGACACTCAATGTCGCCACGTCTATCACTCCTAGGACCCCCTGTTCTAAAAATCAGCAGGATAGGGTTCTACGTGGATCAGTCTTAGACGGAAATTACTGCATTAAGAGGGTCAATTTTTGGCGGCAACCGACACTTGAGGTGTTGGATGTTGTCCGCGGCTTCTGCACTCCTCATCTCAAGCTCTGGTAACCCATGAACACCAAGGGCCACTGAGCGTCAGGCGTAAAAACGTTGATGACGCAATGGCGGCAGCTATGATCTCGCGCGGGATCCGTTGTGGAGCGGGGCGCTGCACAGAACGCCACAACCTGCCCAAGGCAGCGCAAAAAGCGGGATTGCAGCTCGACTGAGGACTGGTCTGCGGCTCGTCGGTTCTAGACCAACGATTACGCTCGGGCCGCGGTGGCGAGACCCTGCGCGGCGCGCGCACGCCGCGTGCGGGCGTCGGGCTGCAGCGGCCTTAAGTATTCGTGCAGCGCCAACGCCGCCGCCCCCACCGCGGGCGCGAGTGCTTCGTACCGCGCCGTACGCAGTTCCGGCGCAGGCATGCCGGCACGCTCCGCGTGCCCCTTCACGCCTTCGAACGCCGCCTGCGCGAACTCCGGATGCTCGGCGCAGACCTTGCCCCCGAGCACGATCGCGCGCGGGTTGAAGGTGACCCACAGGTTCTGCAGCAGCACGCCGAAGAACGCAGCGGCGCGCGCCATGTCCGCGCCCTCGCGCGCCAGCACGCGCGAACCGAAGAAGGCCTCGGCGCAGCCGCGCCGGCCGCACGAGCACAGCGGCCCGTCCAGCTGCAGGATGGTGTGGCCGATCTCGCCGGCCATGCCTTGCGCGCCGGTGAAGAGGCGGTCGTTCAGCACCACGCCCGCGCCCACGCCGACGTCGCTGTTGACGAAGATCAGCGGGTCTTCGCCCTCGCCCGCGGCGAACTCGTACTCGCCGAGCGCGGCCGCATCGGCGTCGTTCTGCAGCTGCACGGTGACGCCCGGCAGGCCCGCCGCGGCCAGCGCCTTTTCGAGCGCGGGCAGCAGGCTCACGTTGCGCCAGCCGAGGTTGGGCGCGAAGCGCACGACGCCCGTGCAGTCGTCCACCGCGCCCGGCACGCACACGCCGATGCTCGACAGGCGCAGGCCGCGCTGGTCGAGCTGCGCGTGCGCCGCCGCCGCCATGCGCGCAAGCTGCGCACACACGCGGGCCGGCGTGCCGTCATCCAGCGGCTCGGCCTGCGCGTGCAGCACCTCGCCCTGCAGCGAGACGCACACCAGGCGCAGCGTTTCGACGGCGATCTCCACGCCCATCAGCGCGCGCACGCCGACGTTGATCCGCAGCGGCGTGGACGGCCGCCCGAGCCCGTCGGCCACGGCGGCGCCCGATTCGCTGAGCCAGCCTTCGTCGAGCAGCTCGCGCACCAGCAGGCTCACGGTCGACTTGGTGAGCCCGCTTTCGCTCGCGAGCCGCGCACGCGACAAGCCCGGCTGCGCGCACAGCAACCGCAGCAGCACGCTGCGGTTCAGGCGCTTGAGCAGCTGCTGGTCGCCGATGGTCTTCATGTCATGCCGCTGCGGTGGCCGCGGTTGCTGCGTGGTGCGCCTGTTCCCGCCCCTCGGCCCGCTTGCCGGCAATGATCATCCCGAGCACCTCGTCCTCGGTCACGTCGGCCGTGCGGTAGGTGCCCACGAGCTTGCCGTTCTTCATCACCGCGAGCCGGTCGCTCAGCGAGAACACGTCGGGCATGTCGTGCGTGATGAGGAAGATGCCGACGCCGTCGTCCTTCAGCTGCTTGACCAGGCGCCCGACCATCGCCGTCTCTTCGGGGCCGAGCGCGGCGCAGGGCTCGTCCATGATGAGGATGCGCGCGTTGAAGTACAGCGCGCGCGAGATCGCCACCACCTGCCGCTGCCCGCCCGACAGGCGCCGCACCGGGATGCGGATGTTGGTGAAGTTCTTGTTCAGGCGCTGGAACACCTTGCGCGCCTGCACTTCCATGAAGTGGTCGTCCAGCGTGTTCCACGCCGTCATCTTCTCGCGACCGAGAAAGAGGTTCGCCACCGAGTCGAGGTTGTCGGCCAGCGCGAGCGTCTGGTAGATGGTCTCGATGCCCTGCGCCTGCGCCTCGGCGGGCGTGCGGATGTGGACCTTCTCGCTGGCAATGAGCGTGTCGCCCGAATCGATCGGGTAGGCGCCCGCGAGCATCTTCATCAGCGTGGACTTGCCCGCGCCGTTGTGGCCCAGGAGCGCGACCACCTCGCCGGGGTAGAGGTTGATGCTCACGCCGTCCACGGCCTTCACGCCGCCGAAGGCCTTGCGGATCTCGCGCAGCTCGACGAGCGGTTTTGTCTTGTCGATGTCGGCCATATCAGTTCTCCCCGAACTTGCGGCGGTAGAGCACGTCGAACACCACGGCGACGATCAGCACCTGGCCGATGATCACCATGCGCTTGCCGATCGGCACGTCGAGCAGCAGCATGCCGCTGTCCAGCGACTGCATGATCAGCGCGCCCAGCACCGAGCCGAAGATCGAACCGCTGCCGCCCGCCAGCGCCGTGCCGCCGATGACGGCCGCCGCGATCACGTACAGCTCCATGCCCGTGCCCAGCGAGTTGGTGCCCGCGTTGAGCCGCGCGATCGACACGATGGCCGCCACCGTCACCAGCACCGCCAGCAGCGCGAACAGCATCAGCGTGACGCGCTGCACCGGAATGCCCACCAGCGCCGCCGCGTCGGGGTTGCCGCCCATCGCGAACACGTAGCGGCCGAAGCGCGTGCGGTGCACGATGAACGACAGCACGATCGCCACCGCCGCCCAGATCAGCACCGGGATCGGAATGCCCTGCGGCTCGCTCTTGGACGAGATCTGGTAGCTGTTCATCACCCAGGCGAAGCCGACCACCACCGCCACGGGCACCGCCGTGAGCAGCACGTCGAGCCACAGCGCCTCGGTCGGCATGTCGTAGCGCTGGCGCGCGCGGCGCTTTTGCACCATGCGCCCGAACAGCACCAGCGCCACCAGCCCTGCGAGCACCCAGCTGGCCGTGACGCCGATGCCGCCGTCGTAGCCGCCACCCAGGCGCTGGAAGAACTCGTCGTTCACCGGCTGCGTCTTGCCGTCGGCCACCAGGAAAGCCGCGCCGCGAAACGACATCAGCCCGCCCAGCGTGACCACGAACGACGGCACGCCCAGCACCGCCGTGAGCCAGCCCTGGTAGATCGACACCAGCAGCGCCACCGCGAGCCCCGCGAGGCAGGCCGTGGGCCACGACCAGCCCGAGGTGTACTGCAGGTAGGCGATGAGCACGCCGACGAAGCCCATCACCGAGCCCACCGACAGGTCGATGTGGCGCGCCACGATGATCAGCACCATCACCGTGGAGACGATGCCGACCACCGCCGTCTGCTGCGCGACGTTGTAGAGGTTCTCGGGCGAGAGGAACACGCCGCCCGACATGACGCTGAACGCCACCGCCATCACGGCCAGCAGCACGCACATCAGGATCAGGCGCAGGTCGATGCCGGTGCGGCGCCACCAGCCGGGTGTTGGATCGCTCATTTTTTTCAAGCCCCCTCAGGACGGACTACAGGTGCGCAACCGCCCACCGGCAGGCCCTTACGGGCCCATCGGAGGCTGTGTTGCGAGGATGAGTGGACGCGTGTGGCGGCGAGGCCGAACGCGCCGGTGGTTGCGGCGTTACTTGCAGGCCGCGGGTGCGTTCGCGCCTGAGACGCCCTTGCAGAGCTCGTCCTTCTTGATCCAGCCGGCCTTGACGATCACGTCGAGGTTGTCGCGCGTGATCGGCACCGGCGTCAGCAGGCGCGAGGACAGCGAGATCTTCTTGGCGCCGCCGGCCCAGGGCGCGGCCTTCTCGACCGGCTTGCCGGCCGCCAGCGAGACCGCCGCCGTGGCGGCTTCGCGGCCGAGCTCGCGCGAGTCCTTCCAGATCGTCGCGGTCTGCGTGCCCAGCGCCACGCGGTTCAGCGCGGCGAAGTCGGCGTCCTGGCCCGACACCGGAATGCCGCGCAGGCCCTTGGCCGTGAGCGCAGCGACCGCGCCGCCGGCCGTGCCGTCGTTGGCCGCCACCACCGCGTCGACCTTGTTGCCGTTCTTGGTGAGGATCTGCTCCATGTTCTTCTGCGCGACCTCGGGCTTCCAGCCTTCGGTGTACTCGTCGCCGACGATCTTGATGTCGCCCTTCTTGATCGCGGCGTCCAGCACCTCCTGCTGGCCGGCGCGCAGGAAGTCGGCGTTCGGGTCGCTCGGCGAGCCCTTGATGATCACGTAGTTGCCCTTGGGCTTGACCTTGAGCACCTCGCGCGCCTCCATGCGCCCGACCTCGACGTTGTCGAAGGTGATGTAGAACACGCCCGGCGCCTCGATCAGCCGGTCGTACGCCACCACCGGCACCTTCTGCCGCGTGGCCTTCGTGACGGCGGGCAGGATCGCATCCTTGTCCATCGCCAGCACGATGAGCGCCTTCGCGCCCTTGGACATCAGCCCCTCGATGTCGCCCAGCTGCTTCTCGGGCGAGCCGCCCGCGTCGGCGCTGATGTACTTCGCGCCGAGCTTCTCGAGCTGCGCCTTGATCGCGGCCTCGTCGGTCTTCCAGCGTTCTTCCTGGAAGTTGGACCAGCTCACGCCGACCACGGTCTGCGCCATCGCGCCCACGGCCGTGAGACCGAACGCCAGGGCGGCCAGGGTGTGTTTCGTTGTCAGTTGCATCGGTGTCTCTCCTCAGAACGGTGTGCCGAGCGTGAGCTGGCGGACCGGGGTAGTTAGTTTGAGTGGCGAACTAACTATCCCATTGGGGGGAGATTCCGGGCACCCGGGAATTCCCCGAGACGCAGGCGTGGGAAGCGCTCCGCGCGCTTTGGGAGCGGATGCCAAGGAGGTTGGCAGTACGAAGAAGGACTGCGTGAAGATGGCGTGGGTACGCAAGCAGGCGTGAAAAAGGCCCCGAAGGGCCTGGTGGTGATTGCTCTTTTCGCACTGCCCTTCTTACCAGAGCCCCTCCTTATGTCGTCAATGCCACCACTTCCGCATCCGTCAGCTTCTGCGGTTGATAGCGCACCGCGCGAACGTGGAAAAACGGTTGATTGCCGCCGCTATAGGACAGATTTCCAATGCCAAGGCTGGCGAACGGCGGGACCGTCGGCATGGCGGCCTTGAGGAGTTGGCCGTTGCACGCGAACCGGAGTCCATCGGCGCCATAGCTGAGGGCGACCTTGACCGGGCCTCCCACAGGTGTACCCAGGAGCCCGGTGGAGACCGTGTTCGGCCCGGACGGGCCGTTGACAGCCGAGTACGCATAGGCGAGCGCCGATGCAGTGAACCCGATACCCAGGCGATTCCCGACTGCGGTGCCGATCTCGACAAGATTCCTTGTCGTCACATCTCCTTCTCTCGGTCGTCCGAATTCCATGAAGATGGTGCCCTCAGCCGCATTGCACCAGCCCTTGGAGGTGTCGACCCGAACGCCGTCGCCGGCGCGTGTCGTGGCCACTGAAGTGAAGGAGTCGCCCAGGCGGGTTGTGACGGCCGACGTCGACACGTCTGCAGCCCGGGTGACGGTCGCCGACGTTGTCGGGATGTAGCTGGTTGCCACCGGGCCTTCTTCGATTTGGCCCTTGCAGATCCACACCGTGAGGTTGCTGGCAAGGGCTCCACTGGTGTGAACGACAGGGTAAATCGCCCCCGTGGCAGACGGTGCAATGTTTTGAGTGATCGTCCGAGAGAACCGGTCCACGAACTGGGTTGAATTCGCTGCGCTGATGGAGAAGCCCCCCATTCCCGATGCGCCGGTGTAGTACAGGTTGATTGCCTCGGTCCCAGTCAACGGTCTGCTCAGCTTCAGATAGGCACTCATCGAATAGGCGGTCCCAGAAGTGATAGCTGCGTAGATGCCTGTGCCGCCTCGGACGCGACTGCCTGCATAGCCAACGGCGCTGGCCGATGTAAACGTCACGGCGACGCACGCCTCGCCATCGACAGTCGTTCCCGCTACCGTGGGCGGCGTGCTCCCTTCCGCGACGCCGAGCGTGATCTGGCTGTTCAGCAACAGGTTCGTGCTCCCGCCTTCCAGCAACAACCACGGCGCAATGGTCAAGTCGGCCGGGTTGTAGGTCATCCGTGCAACGCCCGCCGCCGCAGTCTTCATCGCCCCCGTTGAGTCGAAGTAGGTGCCGATGGAAGCGCGGCCGGTGAAGGTCTCGGTGTTCGGGATGTAGCTGGTTGCGAATGCGCCGGCTTCGAGCTGAGCGCCCCAGGCAAGACACGCTCCGGCATCAGCCCGTGCTCCCGTGACCACCGTATAGAACCTCACCAAATCCCCGACCGCAATCGGGAACGCCGACGTGTAGGCGCACCGCAACCAGCCGTTCCCCACGTCACGCATTTCCCAGCCAGCACCGGTGATAGTCGGAGTCGCCGTGTGTAGGGAGACGATGCCATACACCCCATTGGTGGCAGTGGTGTCGTTCCGCAAGAGCAGCTCGATGGAAGCAGTCCTCGACACATTCTTGACGTAGATAGAGTAGGTCATCACGGTCGCCGTCGCGGTCACCTGCTGGGTGAACGGGCCGATCGATGCCCCCGAAAACTCTACCGCCCGCAAAGTCCCGTCCGGAGCGAGCTTTCCAGGGATACGCGTGAGCCCACTGCCTACCCACGGCGACAGGTGCAGATCGCTGCTCTTGGCCAAGACGTTCGTCCGCTGCTCTTCCGTCATCAGCATAGGCGGCAGCGTCAGGTTCGACGGCTCGTAGCTGTGGCGCGCCGCGCCTGCCGCGGCATAGCGCATGACGCCGTTGGCGTCGTAGTAGCCGCCAATGGAGGCGCGACTATTGAACGTCTCCACATTGAGGATGTAAGTGCTGGGGAACGTACCCACTTCGAGTTGCGCGCCCCATATGTAGATGCCCACGACACCGTCGCCAGGCCCAGTACCTGCCGCCGATCCAGGGTAAATGGCAGCCCCCAGCACTGCAGTCGCATCGGTCGTGAAGACGCCCTCGACCCTGCGCCAGCCGTTGCCGATATCAATGATCTTCCGGGACACTTCGACGAACCCGCCAATAGTGGAGCCCGTGGTCGTCATCGTGGCCAAATTGAATCCGATGGTGATGCTGTTGGCCGTTGATGCGCCGCGTGCGTAGAGGTATCCATTGGACGAGCCGGCAGCCTTTGCGTAGAACGAAAAGGCGTAGGTGCCGGCTGCCTCGCCTTTTGCGGTCGTTTGAATGGTGTGCCCAGCGCCAGCATTAGCACCATTGATCAACGTCAGCTTGCAGGCGTCCCAACGACCGTTCGGTGCGATGGCAGCGCCCGGGGTTACCACGACGTTCGATTTAGCCCAGGAGGAGGTCTCGAAGCGAGATGAACCCAAGAGCACGTTCGTGCGTGATCCTTCGATCAACAGGCCCTTTGGCGCCTTCGTGAGGGGGTCGTAGTCGTAGCGGGGCACAGCGCCGGCAGGCTTCGGCTGAATCCATCCTTGGGCGTTCGTGAAAGTGCCTTGTGCCGCCCCCGCGTAGGTGAACAATTCGGCAAACGTTTTTTCGGTGAGCGTGGTGGTCATTGCGTTTCAATGCTGTTGTTGGTGAGGGGCCATCCCGCGGAGATGTCGTAGGCCTCGGTCTCGGCCTCTGTCCGGAGTTGGTCGATGGCGGCGTGGTGCGTGCGCTCGGCACTGAAGCACGCCTGGACATGCAGGCCGATCGCTCGGGCCACACCGCGAAGTTCGTCGAGGGTCAGGCGAGCCCATCCGCTGTCGGCCTTGAAGTCGACGGCGTCGATGCCTGCGATGTCGGCGTTGACGATCACCGCCGTGATGCGGTCCTGGTCGGGCTTGCCCGTGAGAACGCGCACGCCGTTCTGCAACGTGATGCCGCCGGTTTCGATTTCCCATCGACGCGCCGTCACAAGTGCACGCAGATCCTGGCGCCGCTTTTCGGTCGATCGAGGATCGACCCAGCCGTATTGCGTCCAGTCGAACACATGATGCTGGCTAGGCTTGTCGCCCATCGGAATGGGCTTCAGCGTGGCCACATGAAGGTAGTGCCCCTGCGGCACCGTCTGCCCCAGCAAGACGCTTTCGTGCGTCTCCCGGGCTTGCATCAAACAATCCTCGTTTGTGGGCGCGGATCCGCTCGCAAGCACGCGACCCGATGTGTTGTCGTAGACCGTGTAAACAGGCATCTCTTTATCTCCTACATCCCAAAGAAAATACGGAAGTTCCCGTGCAATTGAACGTCCCTACAACTTCGATGCTGTGTCCGCCGGGCTTCAGATATCGGACGATTGCACCGGTGATCGTTGTTCCCTCCAAGCCGACGCCCAGCCATTCAGAGTTGCCATCCACACGAATGGTTAGTGTTCCGACGCCGAAGCCAAAGGGGTTCACGAAGGTTGTCGCCGTGATGTAGGTTTGCACCCATTCGCCCTCGTTGTCTGGCACGGTGAACCACATCGTGGTTCCACTGCCACCGTTTTCGGCTTGCTTCGCATTGGGCAGCGTGACGGCCCCACCTCGGATGCTCAGCGTGTCGATCACCGCCCTTCCGATCGTCAGTCCACTCTGATCCAGATTGAAACCAGGCCCCCAGAGACGAAATCCTGCGTACGAACTCGCGGGAATGGAATGCATCACAAGCCCGCAGCCGCCGAGATTGAAGTCGACGAACATGTCACCGTTGGGGTGCTGCGCCAGGACCCAGCCCGAAGAGGCATCGCGCCACTTTTCACGGCTTCGGATGTAGCCCCAACCGGTTCCCGTGATGTCCCCGTTGATCGCGATCTGACCGGAAGTGATGTAGCCCAGCTTCGAGATCGAAGCCGTCAACTGCTCCACATCCAGCGAACGAGCCTTGATCGACCCGTCGACGAACATGTTGCCGTTGATCCCGACCGAAGGTGTGCCACCGATGCTGCCGACAACGAAAGGGAACGTCGGCACGCCGCCCGGACCGTCCTGCGCGATGGCGAACTTGTCGACCAGCACGACCAGCTCGGATTTCGTGCCGTCGTTGTTGAGGATCATGCCCGCGACCTTCTTGTCCGCGTTGACGTTCAGGCGCCATTGCGACTTGACGGTGCCATCCAGTGTTGCGATAGCAGAGGCGTTGGTCGAGATCGACGAGGTGTGACCGTTCACCGTAGCGGTCAACGAAGTCATCGAATTGGCCTGGGCCGTGATCGAGCCTTCGGCACTGGTGACTCGCGTGGTCAGCGCATTGACCGCGCTGGCATCCGCCTTCGTGGTCTCCGCCTTGGTGATCCGCAAGCTGTCCGTGACATCCTCGAAGCGGAACCCCTGAATCTCCGTGTACCCCGTTGTGCCACCGGTGTGGTTCAGGGCAAAACCGGGGCTGACCGAGGTGTCGCCGAAGGCACTGCCGAGCAGGTCCAGCGAGATCTGCGTCCAGACGTTGTTGGGCAAGCTGCCGATCGCGATGGGACTGTTGCTGTAGTTGCCCAACGTGTTGCGCCACCAGGTCCAATAGTGCGTGCCGTTGGCATCCACGCGTCGGACCCATGCCGTGAGGCGGTAGGTCCGCGCCGGGTCGATCACCACCTTGCTCTTCGAGTAGTTCCAGAAGTTCGCGCCGCCCACGGGCGAACGGCACACCGTCGTGGCGACCTTGCCGGTCGTGGTCGTGACGAAGAACGTCGACAGGTTGGTGCCGTAGTGGCTGCGCCATGCCGTCGCATTCGCCAGGCTCTCGTCTGCCGTCAGGCTGGCCTGCGAATCGGCACGCCCCAGCTCCAGCCCACTGTTGATGCTGGTGATCGCATCGCCCTGCGAGGTGATCAGGCCCTCTGCATTCGTGACGCGCGTCGTCAATGCGGTCAGGGCCGTGTTGCTGGCCTTGCTCGGCAGGCCGTTCGTCGTGTGGTTGACGGTCGCCGACAGCGCCGTGATCGCATTGGCGTTCGCCGTGTCCGCGGTGACGCGGGCACTCTGCTCGGCCGTCACGGCTGCGGCGGCATCTGCCTTGTTCGTGTTGACGACCGCTTCGAGCGCTTGCCGTGCAGACACCTCGGCCGCATCCGCCGTGATGCGCGCCTGGCGCTCCTCGTAGATCAGGCCGCTGGCGAGCGTCGGGCCCGTCGGCTTCTCCCAGACTTCGAAGGCATTGCTCACGAAGTCGTTGACCAGCGACGCCCCGATCACCGTGTCCAGGCTGCCCGAGGTGTCGGGAACGCCCGTGAGCGCCACGGACAAGCCCTGCCGCTGGATCGCCTCTGCGCTGTCCGCCTGCGCCCGTGCCACCGCCTCGGCCTGCAGCGCTGCGGAGCCGGCCGTGGCGTTGCCGGTGACGGTCGCCTGCAATGCGGTGATCGCATTGACATTGGCCGTGTCGGCGGTGGCGCGCACGCTCTGCTCGGTCACCAGCGCGGCATCGGCGCTGGTCTTGTTGCCCGCGACCGTGGCCGCCAGCGCCGTGCGAGCCGTGATCTCCGCGTTGTCGGCGGCGATGCGTGCCTGGCGCTCGCTGTAGACCAGGCCCGAGCTGACAGCCCCCACGTCGGTGCCGGTGTAGGCACCGCGCACCTGCGTGGCCAGCGATTCGCGCGCCGTGACTTCCGCCGTGTCCGCCGTGGCGCGCGCGCTCTGTTCGGCGTTGATCGCAGCATTGACGGTGGCCAGGTTCCCGGCCACGGTCGCGGCCAGTGCCTGGCGGGCCGTGACCTCGGCGGCATCAGCGTTGGCGCGCGCCGTCTGCTCCGCCACGAGCGCGGCATCCGCGTTCGTCTTGTTGCTGGCCACGGTGGCTGCGAGCTGCTGCCGGGCCGTGACCTCGGCGCTGTCCGCGCTCACCCGTGCATCGCGCTCCGATGCCAGGAGGCCCGAGCTCAGTGCGCCGATGTCGTTGCCGTTGTAGGCGCCGCGCAGTTGCGTCGCGAGGTTCTCGCGCGCCGAGACCTCGGCGGCATCCGCACTCGCACGCGCAGCAATCTCGCTCTGCAGCGCGGCGTTCGAAGCACCCGGCGATGGGCGTCCGATGGCGACCCAGTCGATTTCGAAGTACGCCGTGGCAGTCTGCGCCGCCGACAGCTCGATCCGGAGCTGGTCGATGGCCACATCCCAGCCGGGGCTGACCGTGACCATGCCGATGCCTGCGCCGTCGTAGGTCGGCTCCGTCATCGTCACACGCCGCGACGCATCGAAGCCACTGTCGCTCGCCGCGCGCCAGGACAGCGCGCCGTCCCATGCGGGCGCACCGACCTTGCGCACACGCATGCGGATCTGGCCGTAGGTCGAGCCGTTCGCGGCAATGCCCACAGGCGACACGATAAAGGGATCGGTCGCATGGTTGGCGGGGCGGATCCATCCCGCTGCCACGGAGGGCGTGCCATTGCCCGTCCAGGCCTCCAGGCCGGAATCGAAGTACCAGATCTTTGCGTAGTCGAACTGCTCGCCCACGCCTGCCGAGATCAACGTGATCTGCTGTGCCAGGGCTTCGTCGCTCGTGGCGCGCGCACTGCGCTCCTGGTAGATCAGGCCGCTGACCACCTGCGACAGGTCCGACCCGCCGTAGCCACCGGTGAGCTGCGCCTGCAGCGTCTCGCGCGCGCTGACTTCTGCGGCGTCGGCCGCCACGCGCGCCTGGCGCTCTTCGGCGATCAGGCCGCTGCCCACCTGCCCCAACGCCGGCGCCTGCCACACACCGTAGCTCTGCTCGGCAAACCCGATGTCCAGCGACGCGCCATCCACATAGGCCAAGGTGGCGGCGAGATCCGTCGCGCCCACCAGCGCGACCGCGAGTGACTCGCGGCTGCGGGCCTCGGCCGCGTCCGCGGCACTGCGCGCCGAGGCTTCATTGCCGATGGCGGCAGTCAGCGACGCGTCCGCGGCCTGCAGCTGCGTGGCCAGTTGCTGGCGTGCCGATGCTTCCGCCGCATCGGCGCTGGCGCGCGTCGTGGCTTCGGTCTGCAGTGCCGCCTGCGCGGTGCTCAACGATGCGTTCAGCGTCGTGAGGCGTGACGACAGCGACTCGTCCGCGGTCTGCCGCGCCGTGGCCTCGTCTGCGATCGCGGCGCTGCGGGCATTGGTTTCGGCAAGCAGCGCTGCCGCCCGCGCGCTCTGTTCGGCGGTGATCGCCGTGGCGCGGGTGCTGGCCTCGGCCGTCACTGCGGCCTTCCGGTCGGCCACCTCCTGCGAGACGGCCGCCACACGTGCCGTGATCTCGGCCTGGTCCGCCGCAGCGCGGGTGGTGGCTTCGGCGGTGAGCGCGTTCGTCACCTGCGTGACCTGTTGCGTTCGCTGCTGGGCCTCAGACACCAACGCCGCCGAGCGCGCGGCCGTTTCTGCCGCAAGGGCGGCCGTTCGCGCAGCCGCTTCGGCGCTCAGGGCCTGCGCGCGATCCTGCGTTTCCTTCGTCAGCGCCTGGCCCTGCGCCTGGTCGACGGCCTTGAGCTCGTCGACGGCTTCGTTCAGGCCCTTTTCGAGCTCTTCCAGCGCTTCGTCGATGCCGGGCAGCACCGTGAGCTGTACATACGCGGCAGCGCTGCCGTTGCCGCCGGCATCGACGGCGCGCACCCAGTAGCGCCAGCTGCCCGTGGCTTCGGTGCGAACGAAGGTCCGCTCTGCCGTGCGTCCGATCTCTTCGGACGTCTCGAGCGTGGCGCCGCGGCGCAGCTCGTAGTACGCGATCGGCTGCATGGTCTTGCAGTCCTGCCAGGCCAGGTCGATCTCGTTGCGCCAGACGGTGCCGTTCACGAGTGGCTGCGCGGGCGCCGCGATGTCGATGGACGCGGAGACCGGCACCGACCATTGGTTGGACGTGCTGCCATGCGAAGCCCAGACACGCTGGGTGCCGGCGCGCAGCCATCCGAGGTTGGCCGCCACGCCCTTGGCGGAGAACACTTCGTCGGCCAGCTCCCAGCTGGCGCCGATGCGCACGCGGGTCGTGCTCCAGTCGAGCAGGTCGAGCCCGATCGGCTGGCCCCAGGTGGCGACGATGCCGGCGTCGGTCACGTCGAGTGTGAGCCCCGCCACGTCGCCAGGCACGCCGCCCTTTCCGACCAGCGTGTGCTCGGCCGTGGCCCACGGGCTCGATGCGTAGGGCGTTCGGAAGCGCGCACGCACCTGGTAGAGGCTGCGCACCGACAGGCCCAACAGGAAGGTCTCGGTGGCATCGCCCGGCAGTTGCGACGAGTGCCAGTCGCTCACCGGTGCCAGCGAGCGCCATTGCACCTCGACCGCGCCGTTCTTCAGGATGTTGAGCTCGTTCGACTTCGCCCACGAGACGCGGGCGCGCGCCACCATGCCGCCGTCCTGCAGAGACATCTGCGACGGACCACTTTCCACCTTGAAGTCGAACGGTGCCTGCGGTTGCAGGAACGGGCTCGGCAGGTTGGTGTTCGGCGCCGCGTCGGCCAGCACCTCGTCGGCCAGGTCGTAGTAGGCCGGCACGTCCTCGATCACGAGCAGCGACAGCGGTGCGTTGCGCGCGTAGGTCCAGTCGGTGACGCGGAAGGTCTTGTTGGTGAAGCCGTACAGCGCGCTCGAGAGCACGATGCGGTCGCCGGGCTGCAGATGCCAGGCCAGCATCTTCGGATGGATGCGCAACACGAAGCCGCCGCGGCTCTGCTCGACCACCACGCGGGCGATCTGGTGGCAGCGCACATGCGAGGTCGTGAAGGCCAGCGCCATGTCGGTGAACTTGTCCTTGGCGTCGAGCGCACGGAAGGCCTGGTTCTGGTAGGGCGTGAAGTCTTCACTCACCCCGTTGCGCGCCGCGTTGACATAGGTGCCGCGCATGCCGTTGAAGCGGCTCGCGCCAGGGTTGGAGGTTTGCATCACGGTCGTGGGCGCCAGCATGTCCTCGTCGGTGAGGTTGAGCACCGGTGTCGACCAGGCACCGGCCTGGATGCGCCAGACACCACCCGACTCGAGGCTGAAGCCCGCCATCGAATCCTCGAGCTGTTGCCGTGTCGACTCGCGGTCCTGGTCCGAACGGAACATGCCGTCGCAGACATACCGCGCCTTGGAGCCACCGTGGTTGACGGCATCGACGGCACTGTAGACCTCTTGGTCGCAGGCATTGGCCGCTGCAATCAGCGCGTTTTCGTCGATCTGGTCGGCGGCCGCGAGGTAGCCGGTCTCCGAGCGAAGGAAGTCTGCCAGGCACAGCGCCGGGTTGCGCGAGTAGGCGGTCTGGCCGGTGCGGGGGTCGTAGACCTTCTTGCCGCGCAGCCTGGCCGTGATCTCGGGAAGGCCGCCCTGGAAACGCTCGAACAGCATGTTGAGCGTCACCACGGCATAGGTGCAGCCACTCAGCTTGTGCTGCTCCGTCCAGAGATTGGCACCCGGAAGGGTCTGGTCGACATTCCAGCGAAGGAACGCATCGGCTGTGTCCACGCCGCCAGGCGACGTGTGGAACTGCACGTTCACTGCCGGGCCTTCCGAAGGCCAGCCCGTGAACAGCGGTGGCATCTGGAACTCGGAGCCGTCGGTCCAACCGAACTCATTGGGCCGCCCCACCGATGTGCCGTCGATGAAGATCTCGTCGATCGCCTCGCATTCGTGCGATGCGAAGACCATCACGATGTGTTTGAACTGAGCCATCGGCCCGCTGTCGAGCACCGCAACGATGGATCCGCCGACACGAGCGGGCGCGCCGTAGACCGTGGCCCAAGGCGCTTCCGAACTGACCAGCGTGGCCGTACGGTCACGCAAGTTGGCCACGTCTTCCGCGAACTTGCGGGCAGCGGCTTGTCGCGCCTTCTTCTTGGCCTGCGAGGACGCGTAGGCGTTGCTGACCATGGAAATCGCGGTGCTGACGATCAATCCGCCAACCGCGGCCGCCGCCCCTGCACTGGCGCCAACAGCCGTACCGATTGCCGCAAAGAAGCTCACAGGATCCGCCATTGCGGCGGTACAGACGCCCAGAAGGGCGCCAAGGACCAAGAAAAAACGAATCAGACGCGCCATGCTGCCACCCCCGCCGTCAAAGGCAAAAATTGGAGGCGATCCTTGCCAGGCGCCACGATGTTCGAGCCGGTGCAGATGCCAAAACTGTGGCCCGACACACGGCCCACACGGCCGCCGCTTCGCGCCAGCACCACGTCTCCGCGCTGAGCCCGCAGGCCGGGCAGCGCCGGCCCGAGAAGGGTGGATGCAGCGGCTTGAAAGCCGCCGACCGCACGCACGTGCCTGAGCGCCGTCAGCAGCCTTTTGGGCGCCAACGCGCCGCCTTGCGCGCGCAGCGGCTCGAGCGGGTCGGTTCCGCGTTGCTCGCGCACCCAATCCGCTGCAATGGTCGCGCAGTCGTGCTCGAAGTAGGCGAAGCCGATGTGGCGTCGCGCGTCGATGAAAGTGTCGAGATCAATGCTCATTTGCTGTGCACACCCAGGTTCTGTCGATATTGAAGATTGGCCTGCAGCCACTTGCCGACCCAGACGGCCGGGTTGCCGATCAAGCTGGTGAGATAGACGAAACCCAGCTCACCCGGATGCCGTGCCTGGTGCTGCGCGTTGTTCATGCGCAGCGCGGCGGGATTGCTGCGCACGTCGTAGCTGGCGGTGCGGCAGTCCATGCTGATCGAGGCGTTGTTGCCATCGCGAGCGATCTTCATCTGGTCCATCACGCCGACGAAGCGCAGCACGGGCGCGCCGGTGATCTGCAGCGTGTTGGCATCGAGCATGGCGATCCAGACCCGCACACGACGGTCCTGGTAGTCGGCGGGATCGCCCAGCGCCAAGGCACGCGTGCCGATGTCCACCGGCGAGAGCGTCAGCGTGAGCTTCTCGGCCGCACCGTCTTCGCTCTCGTGCAGCTCGCCGATGGAGCCGAGGTTGCCCACGCCCTGCCAGATCTCGCCCATGACCTGGACGCTGAGCGGCCAGTTCGTGAAGCGCGCCGTGCCCGAGCGCAGTTGCAGTTCGACCAGTGCGAGCTCGCCATAGGCGCCGGCGCTGGCGGTGGCCTGAAAGCCGCTGTTGGTGGTGACTGTCATTCCCAGGACTCCATGAGATCGAGGCTGAAGCCGCCCTGCGTGCGCGACTCCGATGACCAGTTGTTCTTGGTATCGACCTTGCGCATGAGACAGGTCGGGCGATCCCAGACCACGGCGCTGCCGGCGGCCACGGCCACGCGCAACACCGGCTCGACGGACACCACGATCAGCCCCGACGCGTTCGCCACGGCATCGGCCTGCACGTGCAGCAGCTGTCGCTGGATCGATCCCTGGTTGACGCCGATCCAGTCGCCCTGCAGCAGGGTCTTGCCGGCCTGGGCCGCACCCATCTGGATCGACAGCGACGACGCGCCCGCTGCAGCGGCCAGTGCCGTCCATGTGCCCCGCGCGCTACCGCGCGGGGCCGGCTGCAACATGTCGCTGACCGCGAGCACGTTGACCTGGCCGCGCAGCGCATGCACCAGGCTGCGCCACATCGCGGCCTCGTTCATCAGAGGGATGCGCTCTTCGCTCACGAGCGCACAGGTACGGCGCGGCGGTGCCAGCACGGCAACCTGCGACGAGCCGGTGTCGCCACTGCTGAAGCTCAGGTCGAAGGTCTGGATGCCGAAGTCCTGCCGCTTGACAGGCAAGGTGGGGGGCAAGGTGATGATGCTCATTGGGGCACCACCCGCATACGCTTGAGTTGTTCCATTTGGCCTTGGTTGTTTGCTTGAAGTGCACGGTCCAGATCGGCCATCACGGCGCCGCGATCGGACCTCGAATCGATGTGGAAGACGGTGGAGGGTGCGTAGTGCAGCGCGCCGCCGCTACTCGCACCTTGAGCGCTCACGCCAAGGCGGCCGTCGGAACCACGGCGCAAAGGCATGATGGCTTCGGGCCCGGCCTCGCCCATGAGGCCGATGCCGTTGGCGAAGGGGAAGAAGGTGGGCTTGCCGACCACGCTGTTGGCATAGGTGTGCAGGCCGGGGGAGGAGAAGACATTGCCGTTGGCGCTCGTGACGAAGAACTTCATCACGCCGTTCACGAGGCTGCCCAACCAGTTGCTGCCGGAGCTTTCGCCTCCAAGAGCCCCACCACCCGAAGATCCGCCCTTGAACAGGCCCGAGAACCATCCGGAAAATGCCTCGACGGCTGGCTTCAGCGATGTGTCGTAGAGCGCGTCCGCGATCGACGAAACGATCTTTTTCTTGAGCGACTCGCCCATCTTGTCGAAGGCCTTGTCGTCGCCCTGCAGAAAGCCCGTAAAACCCTCTCGGAATGCCCCATTCAGGTCGTCCGACAGCTTGCGGCTTTTTTCGTCCCGCTGGTTCTTTGCCTTGTCACCCGCTTCGACACCTTCGGTGTCGCTGGGCATGTTCAGACGATTCCTCTCAGACAGGACGTTTTCACCCGTCCATTTCTCGTCTTTCGTCTCTTCAGTGCCTTGAAGCGCGGAGCAAAAATCTTGACGAGAACTCCCTGACTCTTCTTTGCAAGGCGCACAAGCAATCTCGATCTGCAACTGAAGACCCGCGATCTGAGCTTGCTGAATGCCGGCGCTCGAGCCACGAGAAGCAGCCGGGTTCCGAGGTGACCCTTCGACGCGGCCCACCGAAGCAGATCCTGATCGAACAAGTGCGCCCTCTTTCTTCAGCTCAACAACAACCTGTTTCGCACTCTCTACCGCATTCTTTTTCTGCTCACTTTCCGTGCGCTCCTTCATGACCGCATCGGTTTCAGAGATCTTGGTGCTGGCATTTGCTGCCTGCGTCGCCGCAGACTTGGCGTCATGCCGTTGCATTTCCCTTAGGTTTTCAGCCCGATCGCTCCATGTCGAAGACATGGGACGCACCAGGAGGCCGACAGCAGCCCCTTCCCCTGTTTCAGCAAACGGAGTTCCCGCCCCGCCATCTCGGCGACGACGGTTTTCGAGTTTTTTCGAGGCTTGCTCCGCTTTCTCCTGCAACGTGCTTCCGCGCCCTAGGTTGCGAGGAATATCTTCTAAGAAATCTCGAAAATCGGTCACCCACGGCTTCACGCGATCGACCAAGAGCCTGTCTTTCTCGCCTTGTTTGGCTCTGCGGGTCCTTTCGACGGCATACGACCTTTGCGCGAGGGCCTCTGCGGCCTGGCGCTGCCCTGCGTCCTCTAGCCGGCCGATCTCCGTGAGTTCTGCTCCACTGAGGTATCCGTACTTCTTGTTGAGCTCAGCGGATTTCTTGAATGGCTCATTCGCCAGTTCGCGGAACTCGTCCGCGACCTCTTTCATGGGCGTACCCAATACTCGGTTCAGGGTTGTGAGGGCGGCTCCGGTCTCCTTTAGAACTTGGCCTTGCACGTGCCCATCTGCAACGAGCATCTGCAACGCCTGTGCTTCTTTCGCACGAGACCCGGTGGCGCCTGCGTTCTCACGCTCGATCCTTCGCAACTGGTCATTCGTCACGCCTGCGTAGTTGTTGCTGAGCGTCCTCGCCTCGGAATACGCCGCGTCCTCCCTCAAGCCTTCGATGGTGCGCTTCCCCAGATACTCCGCCGTCTTGAGACCGGCCTTGACAATTGGACCTCCCGGGATTTTCTTGATTGCCAGGTTCGCCAAGTTGGCGGCGCCGGTGAGGTCTTTCAGTGCTTGCGTTGCGGCGGGCGCTTCTTTCAGCACCAGCGAAGCGCCTGTCGTTGCGGGGATTCCTGTTTTTTGTTCAGCAGCCATGTCTGTATGGTCCGTTCGGTAGGGGGAAAAAATGAGGCCGACATTCGCCGGCCTCATGCTTCTTCAATCGCCTGCGGCCTTCCTCGCGCTAGACGTTCAGCACCGCAATGCCCTCGTCTTCCATCACCTGCAACTGCAGGAACACTTCACGCTGGCGCACACGCGGAATGCCCAGGCGCCGCATCGCCACGTCGACCGCGCCGAAGTCGAGCCCCTGGAACCACGCGCCTGCCGCACCGGCGACCACTCGCCATTGCGTGCGGCAGGCGTGGAACACCTCGAAGGCTTCCTGGTGTTCCGGCCAGAGCTCGAATGGCGGCGGGCCGTCCCCGTTCGCCATCGAGGAGACGAGCTTTCTCGGGTCGAGGCCGAGCGACGCGCACTGGCTGCGGAGATCGTCGTCCAGCTCGTCATGGACGCGATGCGCGACTCCGAGCACGAAGCGCGCGGCGCCTCTCAGTTTTTTACGGCGGCCGGGTACGCGTGCTCGAAGTAGCTGTAGGCAATGGCCGCCTCGAAGGTCGGCCAGTCCTCGGCTGCCGCGGTGCGGTTGTCGGGCGTGCAGATGAAGGGCGCGTTGTCTTCGCCCTCCAGGCCCTTCCAGTCGGCCAGCACCATGTCGAGCAGTTCGCGGTCGGTGAGGCTGCGCGCGTCCAGCCGCACCTGCAGCGTTTCGTTGTCGGTCTTGGACAGGCGCTTGAAGACGGCGTCGAAACGCACCTCCTCGACCTGGCCGTCACCGGGCACACGCATCACCACGGGGGCGATGAAGGTGGGCTTCACGGCGATCTTGAGCTTCTGGGGCATCGGGTTCTCTTCCTTGAGTCTTGAATGAATGAGTGGGTCAGCGAATGAAGAAGAAGGCCGTGCTCAGCGCACGACGATCGACCACTCGTCGTTGCCCGAGCCGCTGGGCACGAACTCGAGCGGCACGGTGACCATCTGCACGCCGTCGACGTCGCTGTAGGTGGGCTTGCCGATCTGCGCGCGCGGCGAGAGGAACTCGACCACGTTGGTCGCGCCCTGGCCGTGCTTGAGGGCCAGGGGCACGCGCTTGCTCGAACGCGCCATGCCGATCCAGTCCTTGGTGGCCACCGAGGTGTTCTCGAAGGTGACCGAGCCGGTGGAGACGCGCGCGGTGATCTCGACCGAGTCGACGGTCATGAGATCGCGCTTCACGACGGTGTTGCCGGCATCGAAGCTGAAGGCGCTGGCCGCCACGCCCAGGCCGTCGAGCATGAGGGTGGTGTTGGCCTTGTTCACGCCCAGCGGGTCCATGAACTTGGTGTAGTCGGCCGTGGGCAGCGGTGCGTCGGCGGCAGGCACGAACAGGCCCGTGAACTCGAACTGCCACTTCGGGATGCCCTTGGCGTCGATGGTGGCCTTCACGTTGCCGTGCGCGTCGGTCATCTTGTAGACGGTGCCGTCGACGTTGCCGTAGATGGTGAGCGACTCGAGGCCGTCGGTGGCCGGTGCGAAGGTGGTGCTGACGCCGGCGGCCGTGGTGACGGCGATGGCGCAGCCGCGCATGAGCGCAGCGTAGGCCGGCACATCACCGGCTGCAGCGACGCCCGCGATCTCGACCGAGAAGGCGATCTTGCTGTACTGGGTCACCAGCACGGAGCCGCGCGAGCCGAAGTAGGGCCGCACGTTGTCGCGCTGGACCACATCACCTTCGATGGGAGTCAGGGTGACTTCGCTGACCAGGATGGCGTTGGCCGCACCGGTCGGAAGGGCGTCGGTACCGCGTACCGTTTCAGCCTTGGCCAGGATGGCCATCTTGCGCATGAGTTTTGCCATGTCGGCGTTCTCCGTAGGTTGGTTGGTTGATGGATGAAGGGAGGGGAATGAACAGAGGGGCCTGGCTCAGAGGTAGCGCCAGGTCCGCAACTGCAGGGAGGCGCCGTGGCACTGCACGCCGCAAAAACTGACTGCGCCGGTGCCGCCGACCTGCATGCCGTCGGTGGCTTTCTCGTCCTTGATCGGGCTGGGGGCGCATGCGCCGCCGAAGCCCGGGTCGGCGCGCACGGCGTCGCGCACGGCCTCGATCAATGCGTCGAAGGCGAGCTCCGAAGCAGCGGTGTCGTCGACGGCCATGTAGCCGTGCAAGGTCCAGGTGTCGACGCTGAGGGTGCGTCCGACATTGAGGCTTCGCTCCTCGGTGGCGTCGCGGCGCAGCCACCAGCCGCGCAGCTGCTGCGCGCCGCCGGGCAGCGTGTGAAGGTAGAGCGCGCGCAGCGCGGCCTCGTCGCTCGCGAAGCGCTCGCGGTCGTGAACGCGGCCGATCTGCGGCACGCCGTTCAGCGTCTGGACAATGGCCGCGCGCAAGGTGTCGAGGCCGCTCATGCCGCGGCTCCGGCCGAATGCTGCGGCGTGAAGATCGTGTGGATGGAAGTGGTGTGCATCGTTTGCTGCGTTGGTTGGTGAATCAACTGTCGCGGCCGGGCCCAAAATGCAAAAGGCCGACATCTGTCGGCCCCTGCTGCGAAAAGACGGCGGCGCGCGCCTTCGTTCATGCGTTCAGTTCGCACCGGGACCCCCACCGCGAAACCACTGCTTGATGGCCTCGATGAGCAGCGCGGTGCCGATGGCCATCGCGCCGCCCGAGGCGGCACCGAACACGGCCGCGCGCTGCTCGACGGCACGCAGCCTTCCGTCGAGTGCATCGAAGCGCGCATCGAAGCTGTCCATGCGCCGGTTCTGCTGGTCCTGCCCCTCCTTCAGGGCTTGCACGAGGCCGTGGATCTGGCCGAGCAACAGCAGTTCCTGTGCGCGGGCGTGGGAGTCGCTCATGGGACGGGCCTTTCTGTGATGAACTCGATCAGCGCGCGATGCCGGAGGCGATCGGCGGCGCAGGATTTCGCGTTGAGGTGGTGGTTGTCCCAGGCGTCGTCGACGGTGAGGCCGGCGTCAGCAGCACAGGCTTCGACGGAGGTGTCAGCAAGTCCGCAGGCACCGGCGGGAACGTCCGTGCCCGCGAGGGCGCTGTTCCACAGCCAGACAGCAGCAAGGCTGAGGCGATGACCGCGGTCGACAGGGTCGCGCTGTGCATCGCCAGGCGCGACAGCATCCGGGTCCGCTCGCGGCGCGACAGGTCGCGCAGGATCGCCAGGCCGCTCAGCGCGGCGATCAGGAACAGCAGGAGGAACGACAAGAGAAACGCGCCGGCGTAGATCATGGAACGGGCCTTCGAGGGTGAAGTAGCGGGCCTGCAGGGCGCTGGCGCCGAGCTGGTAGCGGGTCGATGCGGCGCGCCCGCGCGCGTACTCGGCTTCGAGGTCTTTCGCGAATTGCGCGGCGCGCTGCGCTTCCTTGTCCTGCCAGAGGACGCGCTCCTTGGTACGGCCTGCGTCGTGCACGGCCCATCCGCCGACGGCGAGCAACAGTGCGCCCGCACCGACGGCCACGGCGATCACGGAAAGTCGTGTGCCGAAGGTCATGGCGCATTCCCCTGGCATTGCGCATGCAGGCGCAGACGGTCTTGCCAGAGTCCGCCGCAGGTCTTGTTGCCGGGCGCGGAGCAATCGGTCTTGCCCGCGTACTTCCAGCCAAGGATGGCGTCGCATGCGCCTGCGTAGTCCCCGCGGTTGAGCCGCTGCACCAGCACCGAGGTGTGGCCCGCGCGGCCACCCGTGCAGAAGTTGAAGGCGCCGATGTTGTAGGCCAGGCTCACGTAGGCGTCGTACTCGTGTTGGTGCAGCGGCACCTGCACGCACTGCTTGAGCGCGCTTTCATACGTCTGCACATCGCGCAACGCGCGCTGCAGTGCGGGCACGGGCGCCGTGGTGTCGCCCATGCGCACGCCGCCGGTGGTACCGAAGCCGATGGTCGGCACCGCGGTGCCATGCACGGGATCGGGGTACGCCTTGTCGCTGTAGCCCTCGCGCGCGACGATGCCCACCAGCCCGGCCGCGCTGAGCGTAAGGACGGTCAGCAGTTGGCGCGGGGACGCGCCCCCTTTTTCGGCGGACGCAGGTCGCCGCCGGAACCTTCGAAAGATGTCATTGCCCATGCCCTGATGGTCGGGCGCGGGGGCCGATCGGCTGAGGTCGACATCCGCCAACCTCCTTTTCCGCGCGGGGCGCTGCCTACACTGGCATGCCCGCCGATCGCGGGAACGCGCGGGTCAGATCTCGCCGCCGTGCCAGACGACGCGGCCGCTGATGTGCAGTTCGGCCGCCTGCTCGGCGCTGAGCACCTGCGGCTTGTAGGCGGGGTTGTAGCTGATGATCTGCAGGCCGCCGGTCGAGAAGTCGCGCTGCAGCACCTTCACGTAGTCGTGGCCGTCGAGCTGGATCACGTACACGCCGTCCTGGTCGAGCGACTTGGTGGCGGTGTCGACCAGCAGGATGTCGCCGTTGTTGATCTTGTCGGCCATCGAATCGCCGCGCGCATGGACGATGCGGGCATAGGCCGGCTTCACGCCCTTGCGCGCCATCCAGGCCCGGTTGAACGCGAAGCGGCCCATGTCTTCCTGCGAGCCGTTGTACGAGCCCCCGCCGGCGCTCACGCGCACGTCGAGCAGCTCCACCAGCACGAAGGTCTCGTCGTCGAGCCCGTTCGACAGCGGGCTGGCCGGCGGGGCGGACTGGAAGGGATTCAGCTCCGCCGGATCCACGCCCAGCGCCAGGGCCATCACATACAGCTGCGCGAGGCTGGCGTCGCTGACGCCCCGCTCGATGCGCCCCACCGTATTGAAGTGCAGACCGCTGCGCTGCGCGAGGTCGTCGATGGTGAGGCCCTTGCGCTTGCGCAGATCCCGCAACCGCGCGCCCTGTGCAAGGGCCAGCTCGTTGACGCGGGCGGTCACCTGGGTGTCGTCGAAAGGGGTAGGGGTGGGCGACGTCACGATCACTCTGCTTTGTGCGAAGGCGCACATATTAAACACACAAAGGTACTTTCTCAACCCAAAAAGTGTTTCATCGACAAAAAATATCGCCCTGCGTGTTTTTTTAGATTGTCAAAACCTGTTTTGTGTGCATAATCGATGCCATCAACACAAAACGAGATTTTTCGATGGACTGGCACCCGGCTCAGGTTAAAGCTGCACTTGCAATGGTCGGAACCAACCTGTCGAAGTTGGCCAAAGAACACAAATACGCGCACATCAATGAAGTTCTGTACCGCCCCTGGGTTGCGGCGGAGCGCATCGTGGCCCGCGCGCTGGCGCTGGAACCCGAAGCGATCTGGCCCAGCCGTTACCTGCGCCCGCGCCACCGTGGCATTGCGATGACGCGCAATCCGCATGCGCTGGCGCCTCCCGGCGAAGGGCCGGACTGAGCCTGGCCAGCAGGCGCACCGCACGGGACCTGGCCGGGTTGCCCGGCTTGGCTCGCCAGGGTCTGGCGTGTGCGGAGGAGGAAGAAGAAACGCGTGATTTCAAGAGTGCCCGATGAAGGTTGCAGCCTTCACCGGGCGTGCCAGTGAACTGAGCAGTGCCACGAGCGAGGAGAAATGTACTGTGAGAAAAGGCTTCGTCAAGACCGAGAAAAAGACCGCGTTCGACGGCGCGATGCGCTTCGAACGACTGGCAGGAGGTGCGTGATGCAGGACACCGCCTCTTCCTCCGAATGGTTCGTCGCCAAGGCCTTGCTGGCACTCGCCGAGCAGCGCATCGCGAACGCGCAGGCCGAAGCGGCCGCGCCGCCACCGCCGCCCGACGACACCCCGGCCGAGTCGATGGCGGGCGACGGCGCCCCTTTCGCCGAACGCCTGTGGCGCCTGCTGCGCATCCGCCGCGCACTGACCGCCGACGAAGCCGCGAGCCTGCTGGGCGATGCGGACGACGACGTGGCCGAGACCCGGCGCCAGGCCGGCGCACTGATGCTGTCCTGGTCGCGGCAGCGCCCGAAGGACGTGCGCATCGGCGCGCGCCGCGTCGACGGGTTGAAACGCTACGTGCTTCAGCGCGACGTGGGCGCCACGCCGCCGCAACGCACGGCAAGGGAAGGACACCCCGCATGAACGACACCACGGATCAGGCAGATCGCACGGATCGCGCATGGGAGCAGCGACTCGCACGGGCCGTTGCAGCGCACCTCGAAGCGCACGGCACGGCATCGGCCGGGGAACTCGACCGCATGCTGGCGCACCACCTCGCGGGCTACCGGCCCGAGCCGGGCAGCCCGGCGCTTCGCCGGCAACTGGCGCGGCTGGCGGACGGCGGCCACGTCCACGCCGTGACGGTCGGCGGCCGGCGGCGCTGGCGATGCGGCCCCGGGCCCGTGGCCGAGCGCATGGCCTCGGCGCGCCGCGTGACGCGGCTCGACACCAGCGTCTACATGCCCGTGCACAGCCCCGTGGTGCGGCCGGGCGCGCTCGACTTCACGCGGGTGCCGAGCCTGCTGCTCGGCACGCGGTTCGGCTACTGGGGGTCCGCGCAATGAGCAGCACCGACCCGACCCTCACCGCCGCCCAGGTGCTGGCCGAACTGCGGACCTGCGTCGGGCGCGCGCACGGCCTGCACGTGCGCGATCTCGTCGCCCGCATCACCGGCCGCTCGACACCGGCGCCCGCCCAGGAACGCCGCGCGCGCGAACACGTCGCCGCGCTGCGGCTGCAGGGCGAGCACATCTGCGGCAAGCCTGACACCGGCTACTTCATGGCCGCCACGGCGGCCGAGCTCGACGAGACCTGCCGCTACCTGCGCAGCCGCGCTGTCTCCGGCCTGCGCATCGAAAGCCGGCTGCGCCAGGTGTCGCTGGCGGCCCTGCTCGGGCAGCTCGCCCTTTCCGACAACGACACCCCAAAGAACAACGCCAACTCCTGAGAGGACATTCCATGCAAGAAGCCATCGCACACCACCCGGGTTACTGGAAAGACGCCAACGACGCGCTGATCCCGGTGTCGAAGATCAAGCCCATCGACAAGGACCGCCATGCCGTCGTCAGCGAACTCTGCGAGCAGGCCCGCCAGCAGAGCGCGGCGCTGATCGGTTTCAAGGTGGCCGCCATGAACGCGGTGCACGCGTTCATTGAGCGCAGCCTGGCGGCCTACGACGTGAAGCAGGGCGGCCGCAAGGGCAACGTCACGCTCGTGAGCTTCGACGGCAAGCACAAGGTGGAACGCCGGATGCAGGACACCGTCGTCTTCGACGAACGGCTGCAGGCGGCCAAGGCGCTCATCGACGAGTGCATCCAGAGCTGGAGCAAGGGCAGCAACGCCAACATCAAGGTGCTGGTGAACGATGCATTCCACGTCGACCAGCAGGGCAAGATCAGCACCGCCCGCGTACTCGGCCTGCGCCGGCACGACATCGCCGACGCGAAGTGGCAGCAGGCGATGAGGGCGATCGGCGACAGCATGCGCATCGCCAGCACCAAGCCCTACATCCGCTTCTACGAGCGCAACGACGTCACCGGCGAGTACACGCCGATCAACCTGGACGTGGCCGCCGTATGAGCATGCGCATCACCGAGCCCTCTTTCTGCGCCTGGTGCATGGCGCCCGGCGCCAGCCTGCACGAGATCGCCTGCGACGCGTGCCGGCCGCAGCTCGAAGCCGCGGGCCTGATCGAGCCTTCGGCGATGCGGGAGCGCCCGCCCGCCAAGGTGCAGATCGGTCCCACCGACATCTGAAACGGAGCCCCATCCCATGAGCCCTCCCGAGTTCGTCAGCACCGTGCCGTTTCCAACGCACACGATCGCGCCGTGGCCGCGCAGGGCCGCGCCGGCGCGCGACCTGCTGCCGCCCCGGTTGCGGGAGTTCGCCCGCCTGATCGGGTTGTCGGCCACCATGTCCTTCGTCGCGCGCTACGGCGGCCTGCGGATCTACATTCCGGCGAACCCGGCCCCCGACCATCCGTTCGCCGCGCTGATCGGCTTCGACAACCTGCGCGCCCTCAGCGCCGAGTACGCCGTCGACGGCACGGGGCTTCGCTTCGTGCTGCCCAAGGCCCAACGGGCCCTCGACGCCATCCGCAACGAACAGATCCGCACGGACTACAGCACGGGCAAGTCCATCCGCGCGCTGGCCGCGGAACACAGCCTCGTGGAACGCCAGGTCTCACGCATCGTCGCGGACATTTCGCTCTGACCCGGAGGCCGGGCGGCAGGGCCCGGCCTCCTCACAGGAAAACTCTGGGGACAGTTTCCGGACAAGCCCCCTGTTATCCACAGCGGGAGCGACCCCGCCCAAGTTGTTCCTGTTTTGATAGCACCGCGAAAGCACAGGAGCACACAGTGTCTGGGGTGTGACAAGTTGTTGTCAGGCAAGGGAAAAAGTGCCCTGTCCACAGGGCGGGTTTACCCTTATCTACTACTACTAACTTAAATAAGAAGAATAAATAGAGAAGAGAGCAGGAAGCCCGCGCCCGAAAAAGGGGCCGGGCGGGGGTCGAAGGGTTAGCCCGGTAGGTCGAATCCGTCTCGGTTGATACGATTTTTCTCAAAGCGCCGACCCCCAGGGCGTTGGAGACAAGATGGACCCGAGCAACCCCCCAGGCGCCGGCGAGGCGCTGTACCGCGTCATGGTGCGCATCCGCGCCTTCGAGAACGCCGCCGAAGCCGCCAGCCAGGGCGGGGTCAGCGCCTACGGCCAGCAGGCGGGCGGCGCCGCCAAGGTGCGCGGGCCGCTGCACCTGTCGACCGGGCAGGAAGCGGTGCCAGCGGGCGTGTGCGCCCACCTGCGCGCGAGCGACTACCTCACCTCCACGCACCGCGGCCACGGCCACACGCTGGCCAAGGGCGCGGACCTCACGCGGATGATGTGCGAGCTGTTCGGCAAGGCCACGGGCTTCAACGGCGGCAAGGGCGGCTCGATGCACATCGCGGATTTCTCGGTGGGCATGCTCGGCGCCAACGGCGTGGTCGCGGCGGGCTTGCCGATCGCCGTGGGCGCGGCGCATGCGCAAAAACTCCTGAAGCGCAGCGACGACATCACGGTCTGCTTCTTCGGCGATGGCGCGATCAACCGCGGCCCGTTCCTCGAAGCGCTGAACTGGGCCCGCGTGTACGACCTGCCCGTGCTCTTCGTCTGCGAGGACAACCGCTGGAGCGCCACGACCGCGAGCGGCCCGATGACGGCCGGCGACGGCGCCTCGGCGCGCGCCGCGTCGATGGACATCGCGGCCACGCAGGTCGACGGCAACGATGTGTTCGCGGTGCATGCCGCCGCCGCGCGGCTGGTGGCCGAGGTGCGCAGCGGCGCGGGGCCGCGCCTGCTGCATGCGCTCACCTACCGCGTGAAGGGCCATGTGTCGGTCGATCTCGCGGCCTACCGCGATCCGGCCGAGCTGGCGGCCGCGCTGGAGACCGACCCGATCGCGCGCGCCCGCGGCCACCTGCTGGACACCGGCGTGGCCGCCGCGACGCTGGACGCCATCGAGAACACCGCGCGCGACGAAGTGGACACGGCCCTCACCGTGGCCGACGCGGCGCCCTGGCCCGAGGCGAGCGCCGCCTTCACCGACGTGCAGACCACGGGAGCAGGTCAATGGCTGTGACGACGCTGAGTTATTCCGAAGCCGCCGTGCGCGCGCTGCAGCAGGAGATGGACGCCGACCCGCGCGTGGTCGTGCTCGGCGAGGACGTGGGCCGCGGCGGCATCTTCGGCCAGTACAAGGGGCTGCAGCAGCAGTACGGCACCGAGCGCGTGATCGACACGCCGATCAGCGAGGCCGCGATCATGGGCGCCGGCGTGGGCATGGCGCTCGCGGGGCTGCGCCCCGTGGTCGAGATGCGCGTGGTCGACTTCGCGCTGTGCGGCATGGACGAGCTGGTGAACCAGGCCGCGAAGAACCGCTTCATGTTCGGCGGCCAGGGCCGCGTGCCGCTGGTGGCGCGGATGCCGGGCGGCATCTGGGACGCCTCGGCCGCGCAGCATTCGCAGTCGCTCGAGGCCTGGTTCGCGCACCTGCCGGGCGTGGTGGTGGTGAGCCCGTCGACACCGCAGGACAACCACGGCCTGCTGCGCGCGGCGCTGCAGTGCGGCGACCCGGTGGTCTACATCGAGCACAAGACGCTGTGGGGCCTGCGCGGCGAGGTGGACGACACGCTGGCCGTGCCGCTGGGCAAGGCGGCGCGCGTGCGCGAGGGCAACGCGCTCACGCTCGTGAGCTGGAGCAAGCAGATGCAGCCTTGCGCCGCGGCCTGCGACGCGCTGGCGGCCGAGGGCATCGCGGTCGACCTGATCGACCTGCGCACGCTGTGGCCCTGGGACCGCGAGACGGTGCTGTCGTCGTGCGCGCGCACGGGGCGGCTGCTGGTGGTGCACGAGGCGGTGCAGGCCGCGGGTTTCGGTGCCGAGATCGCCGCGAGCGCGGCCGAGGCCACGGGCTGCCGCGTCGCGCGGCTGGGCGCGCCGCGCATTCCGGTCGGCTACGCGCCGGTGCTGGAGGCGCAGTCGCGCGTCGGCGTGGACGCGATCGTGGCGGCGGCGAAGAAGCTGGCCGGCTGAACCACAAAAGCACGAACGGCCATGGACCCGCTCTTCTTCAAGCTGGTGCGGGTCGTCAACCTCACGGCGCGGCCGTTCCATGAGCGCGTGGGGCGCGAGCACCAGCTCACGCTGAACGAGTGGCGCGCAATGGCCGTGCTGGCCGCGCAGCCGGGGCTCAGCGCCACGCAGGTCGCCGACCTCACCGGCCTGGACAAGATGGCCGTGAGCCGCGCGCTGGCGGGCCTGAAGCGCCACCAGCGCGTGCAGCGCCGCAGCGACCCGACCGACCAGCGCTGCAGCCGCCTGTACCTCACGGCCGCCGGCAAGGCGCTGCACGCCACCGTCGGCGCGCTGGGCCGGCAGCGCGAGGCCGAGCTGTTCGCGGGCGTCGATGCGGGCGAGCTGGCCCGCCTGAGCGACACGCTCGACACGCTGATCCGCGCGGTGGAGCGCGCGCCCGACCCCGGCGCGGCCGATCAGACGGTGTAGCCGCCGTCCACGCTCAGGTTGGCGCCGGTGACGAAGCCGCCGTCCGGGCCCACGAGGTAGGCGACCATGCCGGCGATTTCTTCGGCGCGGCCGTGGCGCGGCAACACCATCACGTCGTGCATCGAGGCGGCGCGCGGGCCGGTGGCGGGGTTCATGGCGGTGTCGATGGGGCCGGGCTGCACGTTGTTCACCGTGATGCCGCGCGCGCCGAGGTCGCGCGCCAGGCCGCGCGTGAGGCCGACGATGGCGGCCTTGCTCATCGCGTAGACGCTGGCGCCCGCGTCCAGCACGCGCTCGGCGTTGATGCTGCCGATGTTGACGATGCGGCCCGTGCCGTCGCCCATGTGGCGCGCAGCGGCCTGGACGGCCACGAAGGTGGCGCGCACGTTGACGTCGATGGTGCGATCGAAGTCTTCGAGCGAGAAGGTGTCGAGCTCGCCGCCGAGGTACACGCCGGCGTTGTTCACCAGGATGTCGAGCCGCTCGAAGGCACGTGCGCCCTGGGCGATGGCGGCCGTCAGCGCGGCGGCGTCACCGGCGTCGGCACGGATGGCCAGCGCGCGACCGCCGGCGGCCTGGATCTCGCCAGCGAGCTTGTCGGCCTCGGCCTGCGCGCTGACGTAGGTGAAGGCCACGGCCGCGCCGTCGCGCGCCAGCCGGCGCACGATGGCGGCGCCGATGCCGCGCGAGCCGCCGGTGACGAAGGCGACCTTGCCGGCCAGGACGGGGGAAGAGGAGGAGGAAACAGAGGTGGAAGCCATGATTTTTCCGATCAGTTGGAGGAGGAAGGCCTTCAGTGTCGGAATTCCATTCCCTTCGTGGTAGCCATCAATCGGCCCGATCAGATTCAACCCAAAGTTGAAGATGAACGCCAGAATGGCGGCATGGAACCGCTCAATCACCTCGAATCCTTCGTGCAAAGCGCCGAGGGCGGCAGCTTCTCGGCGGCCGCGCGGCGCCTGGGGCTCACGCCCGCGGCGGTCAGCAAGAACGTGGCGCGGCTCGAGGCGCGGCTGGGCGTGCGGCTGTTCCAGCGCAGCACGCGCCGGCTCACGCTGACCGAGGCCGGCGAGCGCTTCCTGGCGCAGGTCGGCGGCGCGCTGGCCACGCTGCAGGACGCGGTGGCCGGCCTCGCGCAGGACGACGGCCAGCCCTCGGGCACGCTGAAGGTGAGCATGGGCCAAGCCTTCGGGCGCGAGCATGTGCTGCCGTTCATGGGCGACTTCCTGGCGCGCTACCCGGGCATCGTGCCCGACTGGCATTTCGACAACCAGCAGGTCGACCTGGTCGGCGAGGGCTTCGACGCGGCCATCGGCGGCGGCATCGCGCTGTCGCCCGGCGTGGTGGCGCGCGAGCTGGCACGCATCCACGTGGTCGCGGTGGCGGCGCCGGCCTACCTGGCGGGGCGCGCGCTGCCCGCGCACCCGTCCGAGCTGGCGCGCTTCGACGTGCTGCTGCGCCGCTCCTCGCCCACGGGCCGGCTGCGGCCCTGGACGCTGCGGCACGCGAACGGCGAGGAAACCATGGTCGACCTGCCGGCGCGCCCGCGCGCGATCTTCAACGACCCCGAGGCGATCGCGCAGGCGGCGCTGCTGGGGCTCGGCGTGGCGATGCTGCCGATGCCCTTCGTGGAACGCGGCCTGCGCAGCGGCGCGCTGGTGCGGCTGCTGCCCGGGTGGTACCAGGATTCGGGCGCCGTGTGGATCTACTACCCGAGCAAGAAGCTGCTGCCGCCCAAGACGCGGGTGTTCGTCGACTTCGTGCTGGCGCGCTTTCGCGAGGCGCGCTTCGCGCAGCGGATGCAGGTGGGCTGAGCGGCGATGTCCATCGAAGGCCGGGGTTTTTACTCGCGACGCCTTTGGCGCCCCCCTGTACAAAGGCGCGCATGACTTCCATCTCCCGCTCTTCTTCTTCCGTCACGTCCTCCACCCGCCGCTTCGCGCTCGTCGCCACGGCGGCGGCCACCCTCACGCTGCTGGGCGGCGCGGCGCACGCGCAGGCCACCTGGCCGACCAAGCCGGTGCGCATCGTCGTGCCCTTCGCGGCCGGCGGCACCACCGACATCCTGGCGCGCGCGATGGCGCCCGAGCTCTCGAAGGCCTTCGGCCAGCAGTTCATCGTGGACAACCGCGCGGGCGCCGGCGGCAACGTGGGCGCCGAGATCGTCGCGCGCTCGGCCAACGACGGCTACACGCTGCTGATGGGCACGGTGGGCACGCACGGCATCAACCGCGCGCTGTACCCCAAGCTGCCCTTCGACCCGATCAAGGACTTCGTGCCGATCACCCTGGTGGCCGCGGTGCCGAACGTGATGGAGATGAACGCCGAGAAAGCCAAGTCGCTGAACATCCGCAACGTGCAGGATTTCCTCAAGTACGCCAAGGCCAACCCAGGCAAGCTCAACATGGCCTCGAGCGGCAGTGGCACGTCGATCCACCTGGCGGGCGAGCTGTTCAAGAGCATGACGGGCACCTTCATGACGCACATCCCGTACCGGGGCTCGGGCCCGGCGCTGCTCGACCTGGTGGGCGGCAGCGCCGACCTGATGTTCGACAACCTGCCTTCGTCGATGGCGCAGATCAAGGGCGGCAAGCTCACGCCGCTGGCCGTGACCAGCGCCCAGCGCTCGCCCGCGCTGCCCGATGTGCCGACGGTGGCAGAAGCCGGCGGCCCCGCGCTCAAGGGTTACGAGGCGAGCTCATGGTTCGGATTGCTGGCGCCGGCCGGCACGTCGCCGGAGATCGTGAACCGCATCCAGCAGGAAGTGGCCAAGTCGCTGGGCACGCCGGCGATCAAGGAAAAGATGCTGGCCCAGGGCGCGATCCCGAGCGGCAATTCGCCGGCGGACTTCACGAAGCTCATTGCGAGTGAGCACGTGAAGTGGGCGAAGGTCGTCAAAGATTCGGGCGCGAAGGTGGACTGATCGTCCGGACCGGGGGGCTCAGGTCCCCCAGGTCACATCCTTGCTCTCGGCCTGTGAGTCCTTGAGCATGTGCAGCAGCGGTGCGGCGCGCTGGTGCAGGCCGACATGTTGCTTCTCGGCGTCGGCGTCGTGGCCTTCGACGACGTGTTCGTCGTGGTTGTGCGGCGCAGGCTTGCTGCTTTCGAGCGCCAGTGCGGCTTCGAGGGCAGCGATGGCGCTGGGGATCTGCTCGACCGTGATGATGCCCTGCGGCGCGGCCGGCTTGCCGACGATGTCGAGCAGCTGGCGCGCGTGCACCTCGAGCATCACGAAGTCTGGGGCGGCCCGGGATTTGAAGCGGTAGAGCATGGTGGTGGTGTCCTCACTTATTTGTAGATGTAGTCACGGGCAAAAGGGTACACCGATTGCGCACCGCGCAAGGCACCGTGTTCGACCTTGCCGTCGGGCTTGGTCGACAGCATCTGGTGCAGCGAGATCCAGCCCTGCTCGAAGCTCATCGCCGAGCCCGCGAGGTACAGGCGGTAGGCGCGAAGGATGCGCTCGGCGTTCTCGCCCTGGCGCCCGCCGCTGCGGCCCAGCACCTCGCGCGCGGCATCGAGCTGCGCCTCGAGCGCGTCCGACCAGGCCCACAGCGTGCGCGCGTAGTGCGGGCGCAGGCTCTCGGTGTCGACCATCTCCAGCCCGGCCGCCGCGGTCTCGCGCAGCACGTGCGTCACGTGCAGCAGCTCGCCGCCGGGGAAGATGTACTTCTCGATGAAGTCGCCCATGCCCGCGCCGAGCTGGCGGTAGTTCAGCTCGCCCGAGGTGATGCCGTGGTTGAGCACCAGCCCGCCCGGCTTGAGCAGCGTGTGGATCTTGTGGAAGTAGGTCGGCATGTTGGCCGCGCCCACGTGCTCGAACATGCCCACCGACGAGATCTTGTCGAAGGGCTGGTCGTCGGGCAGCTCGCGGTAGTCGCGCAGTTCCACGCGCACGCGACCCTGCAGGCCTTTTTCTTCGATGAGCCGCTGCACATGCGCGTGCTGGTTCTTCGACAGCGTGATGCCGGTGGCGTCCACGCCGTAGTGCTCGGCCGCCCACAGCAGCAGCGCGCCCCAGCCGGAACCGATGTCCAGGTAGCGCTCGCCGGGCTGCAGCATGAGCTTGCGGCAGATGTGGTCGAGCTTGGCCTCCTGCGCCTGCGCCAGCGTGAGCTCGGGTGTGCGGAAGTAGGCACATGAATAGACGCGGCGCGGGTCCAGCCACAGCGCGTAGAAATCGTCGGAGACGTCGTAGTGGAACTCGATCTGCGCGGCGTCCTTGCGCAGCGAGTGCGAGCCGCGCGACTTGGCGCGGCGCTGCAGGCGGCTCCACCAGGTGGTGTCGGTCTCGGCCGGGTTGCCGGGCAACAGGCCGACGGTGGCGTCGATCAGGTCGCGCATGGCGCCCTCGATCTGCACCTTGCCCTCGACGTAGGCCTCGCCGATGGCCCCGACCTGCCGGCCGGCCAGCTTGGCCAGCACCGACCACTCCTTGAAAGCCAGCGTCACGCGTGAACCCGCCTGGGCGACCCGGCGCCCGTCGGGCAGCTCCAGTGCGATGGGCACGGGCAGCGAGGCCAGCTGCGACTCGATCTTGGGTATCAAGTGTTGCATGCGTCCATGGTATTGATTTTTCCAAGGATTTGCATGACATCACGCGCCGCGCGGGCCCAGGGCCTCTGCAGAGAAGCCCTCGTTGACAACAGATTGTTTATGCCTAAACTATTCAACCATGAACAGCTTGACCTCCCCCCGCCTCGCGCCCGCCTCGGACCTCCAGCGCATCCTGTGCATCGGTGGGGGTCCAGCCGGCCTGTATTTCGCCCTGCTGATGAAGGCCCGCAACCCGGCGCTGCAGATCACCGTGGTCGAACGCAACCGCCCCTTCGACACCTTCGGCTGGGGCGTGGTGCTCAGCGACCAGACGCTGGGCAACCTGCGCGAAGCCGACGGCCCGACTGCCGCGCTCATCGGCAACGAGTTCCACCACTGGGACGACATCCAGGTCTTCTTCAAGGACCGCCAGGTGCGCTCGGGCGGCCACGGCTTCTGCGGCATCGGCCGCAAGCGCCTCTTGAACATCCTGCAGGAGCGCTGCCTCGAACTCGGCGTGGAGCTGGTGTTCGAAACCGACGCCACCGACGACCAGGCCATTGCCGCGCAGTACAAGGCCGACCTGGTCATTGCCAGCGACGGCCTCAACAGCCGCATCCGCCAGCGCTATGCCGACGTGTTCAAGCCCGACATCGACCTGCGCAACTGCCGCTTCGTGTGGCTGGGCACGCACCAGACCTTCGACGCCTTCACCTTCGCCTTCGAGGAGACCGAGCACGGCTGGTTCCAGGCGCATGCCTACCAGTTCGACGACAAGACCTCCACCTTCATCGTCGAGACGCCCGAAGCCGTGTGGAAGGCCCACGGCCTCGACCAGATGGAACAGCCCGAGGCCATCGCCTTCTGCGAGAAGCTGTTTGCCAAGTACCTGGGCGGCCACGCGCTCATCAGCAACGCCACGCACCTGCGCGGCTCGGCCAACTGGATCCGCTTTCCGCGCGTGGTGTGCGAGCGCTGGACGCACCGCATCGACGTCGACGGCCGCTCGGTGCCCGTCGTGCTCATGGGCGACGCCGCGCACACGGCGCACTTCTCGATCGGCTCGGGCACCAAGCTCGCGCTCGAGGACGCGATCGACCTGGCCAACGAATTCGCGCAGGGCGGCACCGTCGACCATGTGCTCGAAGGCTATGAAGCACGCCGCAGCGTCGAGGTGCTGAAGATCCAGAACGCCGCGCGCAACTCCACCGAGTGGTTCGAGAACGTGCCGCGCTACACGGGCATGGAGATCGAGCAGTTCGCCTACTCGCTGCTCACGCGCTCGCAGCGCATCAGCCACGAGAACCTGCGCGTGCGCGACACGCAATGGCTCGGCGGCTACGAGCAGTGGCTGGCGGGCGGCAAGGCCGTGGCGCCGATGCTGATGCCGCTGAAGGTGCGCGGGCTCGAACTCAAGAACCGCATCGTGGTCTCGCCGATGGCCACCTACAGCGCGGTCGATGGCGTGCCGCAAGACTTCCTGCTGGTGCACCTGGGCGCGCGCGCGCTCGGCGGCGCCGCGATGGTCTGCGTCGAGATGACGAGCCCGACGCCCGAAGGCCGCATCACCCCGGCCTGCACGGGTCTGTACAACGACACGCAGCAGGCCGCGTTCAAGCGCATCGTCGACTTCGTGCACACGCAGTCCAGCGCCAAGATCGCGATCCAGCTCGGCCACAGCGGCCCCAAGGGCTCGACCCGCGTGGGCTGGGAAGGCACCGACGAGCCACTCGAAAGCGGCAACTGGCCCGTGCTCGGCGCGAGCGCCCTGCCCTACGGTGAACAGAACCAGCTGCCGGCCGCGATCACGCGCGCCGAGATGGACACGCTGCGCGACCAGTTCGTCGATTCCACGCGCCGCGCGGTCGAGTGCGGCTTCGACTGGCTCGAGCTGCACTGCGCGCACGGCTACCTGCTGTCGGCCTTCATCAGCCCGCTCACCAACCTGCGCACCGACGAGTACGGCGGCGACATCGAAGCACGCTGCCGCTACCCGCTCGAAGTGTTCCGCGCGATGCGCGCCGTGTGGCCGGCCGACAAGCCGATGAGCGTGCGCATCTCGGCGCACGACTGGGCGCCCGGCGGCAACACCGACGCCGACGCCGTGGTGGTCGCGCGCCTCCTCAAGGAGGCCGGCGCGGACTTCATCGACGTGTCCTCGGGCCAGACCACGCGCGCCGCCAAGCCCGTGTACGGCCGCATGTACCAGACGCCGTTCGCCGACCGCATCCGCAACGAGGTCGGCATCTCGACCATCGCGGTGGGCGCCATCACCGACGCCGACCAGGCCAACAGCATCATCGCGGCCGGCCGCGCCGACCTGTGCGCCGTGGCGCGCCCGCACCTGGCCGACCCGGCCTGGACGTTGCACGAAGCCGCCAAGCTGCAAAGCCGCGACGTCGACTGGCCCAAGCAGTACCTGAGCGGCCGCGACCAGATGTACCGCGAGATCGCCAAGCAGCAGCAGATCGCCGCGGCCACCGCTGCCGCGGGCCGCGCGGCCGACACCGAAGAGACCCACTGACATGGACCTCGAAGCACGCGCCCACAGCGAGCACCCGGAGGCGCTGCGCCTCTGGCTGCGCATGCTCACCTGCACGCAGCTGGTGGAAAAGCAGGTGCGCAACGGACTGCGCGCGCAGTTCGCCACCACGCTGCCGCGCTTCGATCTCATGTCGCAGCTCGAGCGCTCGCCCGACGGCCTGAAGATGAACGAACTCTCGCGCCGCATGATGGTCACGGGCGGCAACGTCACCGGCATCACCGACCAGCTCGTGACCGAAGGGCTGGTGGAGCGCATCAACGTCGAGGGCGACCGCCGCGCCTGGCGCGTGCGCCTCACACCGCGCGGGCGCAAGCTCTTCAACGAGATGGCGCAACAGCACGAAGACTGGATCGTCGAGGCTTTCTCGAGCCTCAACCCCAAGGAGATCGCGCAGCTTCACAAGCTGCTCGGCAAGGTCAAGCAACATTCCCACAGCAGCCAATTGGCGGAGACCGCATGAAGCACTACATCGGCGCAAGCAATCCCATGCGCGCGCAATTCGAACCCAAGGCCGACTACAAAGCCGAGCACTTTGCCTGGCGCTACGAAGCCGGTGTCGGCACCATCACGCTGAACCGCCCCGAGCGCAAGAACCCGCTGACCTTCGACTCGTACGCCGAGCTGCGCGACCTGTTCCGCGCGCTGACCTACGCGACCGACGTGAAGGTGATCGTCGTCACCGGTGCCGGCGGCAACTTCTGCTCGGGCGGCGACGTGCATGAAATCATCGGCCCGCTGACCGGCATGCGCATGCCCGAGCTGCTCGAGTTCACGCGCATGACGGGCGACCTCGTGAAGGCCATCCGCAACTGCCCGCAGCCGATCGTCGGCGCGATCGACGGCGTGTGCGCCGGTGCCGGCGCGATGATCGCGCTGGCCTGCGACCTGCGCTACGGCACGCCCGCCACGCGCACCGCCTTCCTCTTCACCCGCGTGGGCCTGGCCGGTGCCGACATGGGCGCCTGCGCACTGCTGCCGCGCGTGATCGGCCAGGGCCGCGCCTCGGAACTGCTGTTCACCGGCCGCGCCATGACCGCCGACGAAGGCCAGGCCTGGGGCTTCTTCAACGCACTGCACGACAGCGCCTCGCTGCTCGACGCCGCCACCAAGGTCGCGCGCGACCTGGCCGAAGGCCCGAGCTTCGCGCACGGCATGACCAAGACGATGCTGTCGCAGGAATGGTCGATGACCATCGACCAGGCCATCGAGGCCGAAGCGCAGGCGCAGGCGATCTGCATGCAGACCGAAGACTTCAAGCGTGCCTACGAGGCCTTCGCGGCCAAGCGCAAGCCGGTGTTCGGCGGAGACTGACGCGCATGATGACCAAGATCCCCGCCCCACCGTCGACCGCGCACCTCGCGCTGCCGTTCTTCGACGACGCGCACCGCGCGCTCGCCAACGACCTGCTGCCCTGGTGTGCCGCCCAGGAGATCGATGAGCGCGACGACCGCGCGGCCTGCCGCGAATGGGTGCGCCGTCTCGGCGACGCCGGCTGGCTGCGCTACGCGGTGCCCGGCAGTGCCGGCGGCGCGCTCGAGCGCCTCGATTCACGCGCGCTCGTGCTGCTGCGCGAAACGCTCGGCTACCACTCGCCACTGGCCGACTTCGCGTTCGCGATGCAGGGCCTGGGCAGCGGTGCGATCACGCTGGACGGCACGCCCGAGCAGCAGTCGCAGTACCTCACGGCCGTCGGCAAGGGCAAGAAGATCGCGGCCTTCGCGCTCAGCGAACCCGAGGCCGGCTCCGACGTGGCGGCGATGGCGATGCGCGCCGAGCCCACCGCCGACGGCTGGCGCCTGAACGGCGAGAAGACCTGGATCAGCAACGGCGGCATCGCCGACTTCTACTGCGTGTTCGCCAAGACCGACCCCACGGCCGGCACGCGTGGCATCACGGTGTTCATCGTCGACGCGACGACGCCGGGGCTCGACACCTCGGCCCACATCGACGTGATGGCGCCGCACCCGCTGGCCACCCTGCGCTTCGACAACTGCGTCGTGCCGCGCGCGGCGCAGCTGGGCACGCTGAACGGCGGCTTCAAGCTCGCGATGCGCACGCTCGACATCTTCCGAGCCTCGGTCGCCGCGGCCGCGCTCGGCATGGGGCGCCGCGCGCTCGCCGAAGCCATCGCGCATGCCAAGGGCCGCCGCATGTTCGGCCAGACGCTGGCCGACTTCCAGCTCACGCAGGCCAAGCTCGGCGAGATGGCCGCGCTGATCGACAGCGCCGCACTGCTCACCTACCGCGCCGCCTGGATGCGTGACGACGCCGAGCGCCGCGGCGCGCCGGCGGTCGGCGACGTGTCGGCCGCTGCGGCCATGGCCAAGATGTGCGCCACCGAGAACGCGAGCCGCGTGATCGACATGGCGCTGCAGATGCATGGTGGCCTCGGCGTGAAGGTCGGCACCAAGATCGAAAGCCTGTACCGGGACATCCGCTCGCTGCGCATCTACGAAGGCGCGACGGAAGTCCAGCAACTGATCATCGGCAAATCCGTTTTGCGGGGGTGAAACCGTGTCTGCCCAAGTCGATCGCTTCGTTCATGACCGCCTGCCGCCTGCCGCGCAGCTGCCGGTCTTTCGCTACGACCTGCCCGAACTGCAGTTCCCCGACCAGCTGAACCTGGTCGAGGAGCTGCTGGACAAGGCGGTCGCCAAGGGCTTCGGCGACCGGGCGATGCTGCGTTCGCCCGCCGGCGTGCTCACCTACGCCCAGGTGGGCATCGAGGTGAACCGCATTGCCCAGGTGCTGGTCGAGGATCTCGGGCTCGTGCCCGGCAACCGCGTGCTGCTGCGCGGCGGCAACTCGGTGTGGATGGCGCTGTCGTGGCTGGCCGTGGTCAAGGCCGGGCTGATCGCAGTGGCGACCATGCCGCTGCTGCGCGCCAAGGAGCTCGGCGAGATCATCGAGAAATCACAGCCCGTGGCCGCGCTGTGCGAAGGCCGCCTGCTCGAGGAGCTGGTGGCCGCGCAGCAGGCGCACCCGGTGCTCGCGACGGTGGTTG
Organism: Variovorax sp. FW305-3-2-15-B-LB1; assembly: GCF_058787635.1. Taxonomy (NCBI): domain Bacteria; kingdom Pseudomonadati; phylum Pseudomonadota; class Betaproteobacteria; order Burkholderiales; family Comamonadaceae; genus Variovorax; species Variovorax sp. FW305-3-2-15-B-LB1. The sequence continues at coordinate 48,323 of NZ_JBYSZY010000011.1, forward strand.
CCTTCAACCAGCCGGACGCGCCCGATTCGCTGTCGGGCCGCGCGGCAAGCAAGAGCGGCGTGTTCACCGCCTGCCCCACGGCGGCCGACGACATCGCGCTGCTCGCCTTCACCTCGGGCACCACGGGCAAGCCCAAGGCGCCCGTCACCACGCACCGCGACGTGGTCGCCATGTGCCAGACCTGGCCGCGCCACGTGCTGCGCGCGCGCAGCGACGACATCGTGGTCGGCACGCCGCCGCTGGCCTTCACCTTCGGGCTCGGCGGCTTGCTGATCTTCCCGATGTGGGCCGGGGCTTCGGTGTACTTTCCCGAGGGCGCCTTCTCGCCCGAAGCGCTCGTGAAGCTCATCAACGAGGTCGGCGCGACCATCTGCTACACCGCGCCCACCTTCTATCGCCAGATGGCGCCCTTCGTCCGACAGCACGGGGCGCCGAGCCTGCGCATCTGCGTGAGCGCAGGCGAGGCGCTTCCCGACGCCACGCGCCAGCTCTGGAAGGAGACCACCGGCATCGAGATGCTCGACGGCATCGGCGGCACCGAGGTATTCCACATCTACATCTCGGCCGCCGGCGACGAGGTGCGCCGCGGCGCCGTCGGCAAGGCGGTGCCGGGTTTCACGGCCAAGGTGGTCGACGACCAGGGCAACGAAGTGCCGCGCGGCACGGTCGGCAAGCTGGCGCTGCAAGGCCCGGTCGGCTGCCGCTACCTCGACGATCCGCGCCAGGCCGACTACGTGAAGAACGGCTGGAACTACCCCGGTGACTCCTTCGTGCAGGATGACGACGGCTACTTCTTCTATCAGGCGCGTGCGGACGACATGATCATCACGGCCGGCTACAACGTCGGCGGCCCGGAGGTGGAGGATGCGCTGCTCAAGCACCCGGCCGTGGCCGAGTGCGGCGTGATCGGCAAGCCCGACACTGACCGGGGCATGATCGTGAAGGCCTTCTGCGTGCTCAAGCCCGGCAACACCGGCGACGCGGCGATGGCGAAGGCCCTCCAGGACCACGTGAAAGCCACCATCGCCCCCTTCAAGTACCCGCGGGAGATCGAGTTCGTGACGGCGCTGCCGCGCACCGAAACCGGCAAACTCCAGCGCTTCAAATTGAGACAACTCAACAGCAACACACCATCATGACGAACAAACTCATTCAGCCCCCGGGCTGGCTGCCCCCGAAGGGCTATGCAAACGGCATCGCGGCGCGCGGCACCCAGGTGTTCGTCGGCGGCCAGATCGGCTGGAATGCCCAGCAGCAGTTCGAATCCGACGACTTCATCGACCAGTGCGGCCAGGCGCTGCGCAACATTGCTGAGGTGCTGCGCGAAGCCGGTGCCGGCCCCGAGCACATGGTGCGCATGACCTGGTACGTGACGGACCGCGACGAGTACAGCCGGCGCCTGTCCGAGCTCGGCCCGGTCTACCGCGACGCGCTGGGCCGCAACTTCCCGGCCATGACCTGCGTGCAGGTGGCGGCGCTGGTGGAGCACCGCGCGAAGGTGGAGATCGAGGTGACGGCGGTCATTCCGGACTGATCCTGCGCTTGGGCTGCGCGTCAGCGCAGTCTTCAGGCGCCGCTGCGGCGCACGTTCTCGAAACCGGCCTCTTTGCGGGGCGGGTCCAGAAACAGAAAAGCCCTCTTCGCGAGGGCTTTTTTGTGCCGAATTTCGACCAGAAATTTCCAAAAGAATTCGGCCAAAGAAAAAGGCCCTTTGATTTCTCAAAGGGCCTTTTAAATTGGTTGCGCGAGCAAGATTTGAACTTGCGACCTTTGGGTTATGAGCCCAACGAGCTACCAGGCTGCTCCATCGCGCGGCAAGTATAAATTATAGCTTATTCAGCGGCGTTTTGCTCGGCGCCAGCATCTTTAATTTCAGCACGGTCGACCAGTTCGACGAGCGCCATCGGCGCGTTGTCGCCCACGCGGAAACCCATCTTCAGGATGCGGGTGTAGCCGCCCGGACGCGCTGCGAAACGCGGGCCGAGTTCGCCGAAGAGCTTGACGACGCTGTCGCGGCTGCGCAGGCGGTCGAAGGCCAGGCGCTTGTTGGCGAGCGTGGGCTTCTTGGCCAGGGTGATCATCGGCTCGATGACGCGGCGCAGTTCCTTGGCCTTAGGGACCGTGGTCTTGATGACTTCGTGCTCGATGAGCGAGTTCATCATGTTCTGCAGCATCGCGAGGCGGTGCGAGCTGGTGCGGTTGAGTTTGCGGAGTCCGTGTCCGTGACGCATGGTGCTTTCCTTTACTTTATAAAAACAGACAGCCGTGTCAGGTACTGTCCGGTGCACTGGCCCTTTTCAGGGGGCCGATTTCTCAAAAATTCAAATCAACGCTTGTCGAGACCAGCCGGCGGCCAGCTTTCGAGCTTCATGCCAAGGGTGAGACCGCGCGAGGCGAGCACTTCCTTGATTTCGTTGAGCGACTTGCGACCCAGGTTCGGGGTCTTGAGCAGCTCGTTCTCGGTGCGCTGGATCAGGTCACCGATGTAGTAGATGTTTTCGGCCTTCAGGCAGTTGGCCGAACGCACCGTCAGTTCGAGTTCGTCGACAGGGCGCAGCAGGATCGGATCGAATTGCTGGGCGCTGCGCGGTGCGGGTGCATCGAATGCAGCGAGTTCGCCGCCTTCGAGCTGCGCGAACACGGCGAGCTGCTCGACCAGGATTTTAGCCGATGCGCGAACGGCATCTTCGGCGCTGATCGCACCGTTGGTCTCGATCTCGACCAGCAGCTTGTCCAGGTCGGTACGCTGTTCGACACGGGCGCTTTCGACGGTGTAGCTCACGCGCTTGACGGGCGAGAACGATGCGTCGAGGACGATGCGGCCGATCGACTTGGTCGGCTCGTCCGCGTAGCGGCGCATCGTGCCAGGCACGTAGCCGCGACCCTTTTCGACCTTGATCTGCATGTCCAGCTTGCCGCCTTGCGACAGGTGCGCGATCACGTGGTCGGGGTTGATGATCTCGACGTCGTGCGGGGTCTGGATATCCGATGCGAGGACCGGGCCTTCGCCGTCCTTGCGCAGGCTCAGCGTGACTTCGTCGCGGTTGTGGAGCTTGAACACCACGCCCTTGAGATTCAGCAGGATGTTGACGACATCTTCCTGCACGCCGTCGATCGACGAGTACTCATGCAGAACGCCAGCGATCGTGACTTCGGTGGCCGAGTAGCCGACCATGGACGACAGCAGAACGCGACGCAGCGCGTTGCCGAGCGTGTGGCCGTAGCCGCGCTCGAAAGGTTCGAGCGTGACCTTGGCCTTGTTGGCGGCAAGTTGCTCGACCTGGATGGTCTTGGGTTTCAGCAGGGTGGTTTGCATGCAGACTTCCTCTCAATACCCCCGGCTCGTTACACCGGTAAGGCTGGTGAAGCGCCTGATCCGCAACAGAGTGCGGAGCAGGAACGTGAACAACAATATCAATCTCCCGCCGGCGCAAAGACGCGCAGGCGGGTAGAGAAAATCAACGCGAGTACAGTTCGACGATCAGCGATTCGTTGATGTCGGCTGCGAATTCGTCGCGATCCGGGACCTTCTTGAAGGTGCCTTCGGCCTTGTCGGCGTTCACATCGACCCAAGCCGGCATGCCGACTTGCTGGGCGAGTTGCAGCGCTTCGACAATGCGGTTCTGCTTCTTCGACTTTTCGCGCACGGCGATCACGTCACCGGTCTTGACCAGGTACGACGGGATGTTGACCGACTGGCCGTTCACGGTGATCGCCTTGTGCGACACGAGTTGGCGTGCTTCGGCGCGCGTCGAGCCGAAGCCCATGCGGTAGACCACGTTGTCCAGGCGCGACTCGAGGATGAACAGCAGGTTGGCGCCGGTGTTGCCACGGCGACGATCGGCTTCTTCGAAGTAGCGGCGGAACTGCTTCTCGAGCACGCCGTACATGCGCTTGACCTTCTGCTTCTCACGCAGCTGCAGACCGTAGTCGGAGGTGCGCTGACCCGAGGTGCGGCCGTGCTGGCCGGGCTTGGAGTCGAACTTGGCCTTGTCCTGGATCGAACGGCGGGCGCTCTTCAGGAACAGGTCGGTGCCTTCACGGCGGGAAAGTTTGGCCTTGGGGCCGAGGTAACGTGCCACGGTATTTCCTTGGTGTCATCTGCCGCAGTTGCCTGCGGGAGCCGTCGGCGGATGTGCCGATGGCGGTGGGCTTAGTGAAAAAACAAATGCGCAGCCGCTCGAAAGCTGGCTGCGCCTTGCGGACTGACGATCAGATGCGGCGACGCTTCTGGGGACGGCAGCCGTTGTGCGGAACGGGCGTCACGTCGGCAATGGAATTGATCCGGATGCCGAGCGCAGCCAGTGCGCGCACCGACGACTCGCGACCAGGACCGGGGCCCTTGATCTCGACGTCGAGGTTCTTGATACCTTGTTCGACAGCAGCACGGCCGGCCACTTCGGAAGCGACCTGCGCAGCGAACGGGGTCGACTTGCGCGAGCCCTTGAAGCCCTGGCCACCCGACGAAGCCCACGACAGGGCGTTGCCCTGGCGATCGGTGATCGTGATGATGGTGTTGTTGAACGAGGCATGCACGTGGGCGATACCGTCCGCAACGTTCTTGCGAACCTTCTTGCGAACGCGCTGTGCGGCGTTGTTTGCAGGTGCTTTAGCCATGCTTGTCTATCCTTATTTCTTCAGGGACTGCGCAGCCTTGCGCGGACCCTTGCGGGTGCGGGCGTTGGTGCGCGTGCGCTGGCCGCGCATCGGCAGGCCGCGACGGTGACGGAAGCCGCGATAGCAGCCGATGTCCATCAAACGCTTGATGTTCATCGTCGTCTCGCGACGCAGATCGCCTTCGATCGTGAACAGAGCGATCTGGTCGCGGATCTTTTCGAGATCGGCGTCGGTCAGATCCTTGATCTTCTTCGAATATTCGATGCCGCTCGCTTCGCAGATTTGACGGGCGCGGGTGCGACCGATACCGAAAATGGCGGTCAGGCCGATTTCAGCGTGCTTGTGCGGCGGGATGTTGATGCCAGCAATACGTGCCATGTGCGTCCTCTAATACTCTTCAATCAACCCTGGCGCTGCTTGTGGCGCGGGTCGGTGCAAATCACACGCACCACACCTTTACGGCGGATGACCTTGCAATTACGGCAGATGGTTTTGACCGAAGCCGAAACTCTCATTTCATTCTCCTAAAACTGTTTAACGTGGCGGTCTACCGCCCGGACTCAATACTGAAACTCACAGCCCTACGATGTCTTGAAGTTCGCCTTCTTCAGCAGCGATTCGTACTGCTGGGACATCATGTAGTTTTGCACCTGGGCCATGAAGTCCATCGTGACGACCACGATGATCAGCAGGGAGGTACCACCGAAGTAGAACGGCACGTTGTACTTCAGGATCAGGAACTCGGGCAGCAGGCAGACGAAGGTGATGTACACCGCGCCAGCCAACGTCAGGCGAACCAGAATCTTGTCGATATAGCGAGCGGTCTGGTCACCCGGGCGAATGCCAGGAATGAACGCACCACTCTTCTTCAGGTTGTCGGCCGTTTCCTTGCTGTTGAACACGAGTGCCGTGTAGAAGAAGCAGAAGAAAACGATCGCAGCGGCGTACAGCAGCACGTAGATCGGCTCGCCCGGACGCAGTGCGCTGGCGATGTCCTTGATCCAGCGGAAGCCACCGTCACCAGCGCTGAACCAGCCCACCACCGTTGCCGGCAGCAGAATGATCGACGACGCGAAGATCGGAGGAATCACACCGGCCATGTTCAGCTTCAGGGGCAGGTGCGACGACTGACCGCCGTAGACCTTGTTGCCAACCTGGCGCCGCGCATAGTTCACGAGGATCTTGCGCTGACCACGTTCCACGAACACCACGAAGTAGGTGACCAGCACCACGACAGCGATGATGAAGAGCGCAACGATGGGGTTCATCGCACCGGTCGTCACCAGCGAAGCCAGGCCGCCGATCGCACCGGGCAGACCGGCCGCGATACCTGCAAAGATCAGGATCGAGATGCCGTTGCCCAGGCCGCGTTCGGTGATCTGCTCGCCGAGCCACATCAGGAACATCGAACCTGCCGTCAGGCTCACCATGGCGGTCAGGCGGAAGCCGAAACCGGGGGCGATCACCAGACCGGCCGACGATTCGAGGGCCACTGCGATGCTGAACGACTGGAACAGAGCCAGGCCGAGCGCGCCATAGCGCGTGTACTGCGTGATCTTGCGGCGACCGGCCTCGCCTTCCTTCTTCAATTGCTCGAAGGTCGGAAGCACGTAGGTCATCAGCTGCATGATGATCGACGCCGAGATGTACGGCATGATCCCCAACGCGAACACGGTGAAACGCGACAGCGCCCCGCCCGAGAACATGTTGAACAGGCTCAGAATGCCGCCCTGCTGGCCCTGGAATAACGCTGCCAGCTGGTCCGGGTTGATACCCGGCACAGGAATGTGCGCGCCAATCCGGTAGACCACGAGCGCGAGCAGCAAAAAGACGAGCCGACGACGGAGGTCGCCGAACTTGCCTGTTTTTGCGATCGTTGCCGCGTTAGTTGCCACGAAGAACTTCTTTCAGTCCGAAGGTGATCAGGCGAGGCTGCCGCCGGCTGCTTCGATCGCAGCCTTGGCACCAGCGGTCGCACCCACGCCCGTCAGCTTGACGGCCTTGGTGAGTTCGCCGGTCTTGATGATCTTGACGACCTTGGCGAGCTGGCCCACGAGGCCGGCTTGCTTCAGCGCCAGGACATCGACTTCGGCCAGGCCGAGCTGCTCGAGAGCAGTCAGCGTGACTTCGGCGTTGTACTTCAGCAGGTGCGACTTGAAGCCGCGCTTGGGCAGGCGACGCTGCAGCGGCATTTGACCGCCTTCGAAGCCGACCTTGTGGAAACCGCCTGCGCGCGACTTCTGGCCCTTGTGACCGCGACCTGCGGTCTTGCCGATGCCGGAGCCGATACCGCGGCCAACGCGACGCTTGGCGTGCTTGGCGCCAGCTGCCGGCTTGATGCCATTGAGTTCCATATCAGTCTCTCTTACAGAACTTTGACCAGATAACTGATCTTGTTGATCATGCCGCGCACTGCGGGCGTGTCTTGCAGCTCGCTCACGCTGTTGAGCTTGCGCAGGCCGAGGCCACGCACGGTCGCGCGATGCGATTCCTTGGTGCCGATCGGGCTCTTCACCAGCTGCACCTTGAGGGTTTGTTGTTGCGTCATTTGAATGCTTCCTTCAGCCTTGCGAGAGCTTGCGCTCAGGCGAAGATTTCTTCGACGGTGAGACCGCGCTTGGCAGCCACTTGGCCGGCCGTCGTCGAGTTCTTCAACCCGTCGAGCGTGGCGCGAACCATGTTGTAGGGGTTCGACGAACCATGGCTCTTGGCCACGATGTCGGTGATGCCCATGACTTCGAACACGGCGCGCATCGGGCCGCCGGCGATGATGCCGGTACCCTTGGGAGCCGGGTACATCACGACGGTGGCAGCACCGTGGTGACCTTGCACCTGGTGGTGCAGCGTACCGTTCTTGATCGGAGCCTTGAACAGGTTGCGGCGGGCTTCTTCCATTGCCTTCTGCACGGCAGCAGGCACTTCCTTCGACTTGCCCTTGCCCATGCCGACGCGGCCATCGCCGTCACCGACCACGGTCAGTGCTGCGAAACCGAGGATACGACCACCCTTCACCACCTTGGTGACGCGGTTGATCGCGATCATCTTCTCGCGCAGACCGTCCTCAGGACCTTCGTTCTGCGTTCTTGCTTGAATCTTTGCCATTTTGAATCTCGTGTCCGATTAGAACTGCAGACCGGCTTCGCGGGCTGCCTCGGCCAGCGCCTTGACGCGGCCGTGGTAGGCGAAACCTGCACGATCGAAAGCGACCTTCTCGACGCCGGCAGCCTTCGCCTTTTCAGCGATGCGCTTGCCGATGGCGGTGGCAGCGGCGGCATTGCCACCCTTGCCCGAGGCGCCGAGTGCTGCGCGCACTTCGGCTTCGGCGGTCGATGCGGTTGCGATCACCTTGGTGCCGTCGTCGGAGATGACGGTGGCATAGATGTGCAGGTTGGTGCGGTTCACCGTGAGGCGAGCCACGCCCTGCGTCGCAATGCGGATGCGGGTCTGGCGCGAGCGGCGAAGACGCTGTGCTTTTTTGGTCAACATCATTTTGCTGCCCCTTACTTCTTCTTGGTCTCTTTGATCACGATCTTCTCGTCCGCATAGCGGATGCCCTTGCCCTTGTAGGGCTCTGGCGGACGAACAGCGCGGATCTCAGCGGCGATCTGGCCGACGCGTTGACGGTCAGCGCCCTTGATCACCACTTCGGTCGGGGTCGCGGTGGTCACCGTGATGCCTTGCGGCATGTCGATGTTGACCGGGTGCGAGTAACCGACTTGCAGGTTCAGCTTGGCGCCGGACGCTGCAGCCTTGTAGCCGACGCCGACCAGGTTCAGCTTCTTTTCGAAGCCCTTGGTCACGCCAACCACCATGTTGTTCACCAGCTGGCGAATCGTGCCGCTCATCGCATTCGCTTCACGCGAATCGTTGGCGGGCTCGAAGCTCAGCTTGCCGTCCTTGTTGACGACATTCACCAGCGCGTTGCGAGCCAGGCTGAGCGTGCCGCCCGTGCCCTTGACGCTGATCTGGTCTTCCTTGATCGACACATCCACGCCTGCGGGGATGGCGACCGGCATTTTTCCTACTCGGGACATTTCAGTAACTCCTCGATGTCTCGGTTAGGCGACGTAGCACAGAACTTCGCCGCCGACACCGGTGGCGCGCGCCTTGCGGTCGGTCATCACGCCCTTGGGGGTCGTAACGATCGCAACGCCGAGGCCGTTCTGGACTTGCGGAATGGAAGTGCTGGCCTTGTAGACGCGCAGGCCGGGGCGGCTCACGCGCTCAATGCGCTCGATGACCGGACGGCCAGCGTAGTACTTCAGCGAGATTTCAAGTTCGCTCTTGCCGGCTTCGGTCTTGACCTGGAAGCCGTCGATGTAGCCCTCGTCCTTCAGGACTTGTGCGATCGCGATCTTCACCTTGGAAGACGGGACCGACACGGTGGGCTTCGCCACCATCTGCGCGTTACGGATACGCGTCAGCAGGTCGGCAATGGGATCACTCATGCTCATGTTGTTTGCTCCTGCCTGGCTTACCAGCTGGCCTTGGTGACACCGGGGATGTCGCCGTTGAAAGCCAGTTCGCGGATCTTGGCGCGGGCCAGACCGAATTGACGGAAGGTGCCACGGGGGCGACCGGTGATTTCGCAACGGTTGCGCTGGCGCGTGGGGTTCGCGTTGCGCGGGAGCTTCTGCAGGGCCAGGCGGGCCGCTGCGCGCTCTTCGTCGCTCTTCTTCGCGTCGTTGGAAGTTGCCTTCAGTTCTGCGTGCTTCGCAGCGAACTTGGCAACCAGCTTGTCGCGCTTGAGTTCGCGCTGGATCAAAGATGCTTTAGCCACAGATCACCTCAGTTCTTGAACGGGAAACGGAAGCCAGCGAGAAGCGCCTTGGCTTCTTCGTCGGTCTTGGCCGTCGTCGTGATGCTGATATTGAGACCGCGCAGGGCGTCGACCTTGTCGTACTCGATCTCAGGGAAAATGATCTGCTCTTTGACGCCGATGTTGTAGTTGCCACGGCCGTCGAATGCACGACCCGAGATACCGCGGAAGTCACGCACGCGGGGCAGGGCCACGGTGACGAAACGGTCCAGGAACTCGTACATGTGCACGCCACGCAGCGTGACCATGCAGCCGATCGGCTGGTTTTCGCGGATCTTGAAGCCGGCAATGGCCTTCTTCGACTTGGTAACCACGGGCTTCTGGCCAGCGATCTTGGTCAGGTCGGCGACGGCGTTGTCGAGGACCTTCTTGTCGGCGACTGCTTCACCCACACCCATGTTCAGGGTGATCTTGGTGAGACGCGGAACTTGCATCGGCGACTTGTAGCCGAACTTTTCCGTCAGGTCTTTCGCGATCTTTTCGCGATAGTGTTGTTGGAGACGTGCCATGTGAGTACCTCTTAGGCGAACTTGATTTCGTCGCCGCTCGACTTGAAGACGCGAACAGCCACGCGCTTGCCGTCGGCACCTTGGGTGACCTTGATGCCCACGCGATCGGCCTTGCCGGTCGCGGCATTGAAGATCGCCACGTTGGATTGGTGAATCGGCATGGTCTTCTCGACGATGCCACCGGTCGTACCCTTGAGGGGGTTCGGCTTGGTGTGCTTCTTGACGAGGTTGATGCCGTCGACGATCACATGCGAATCGTCTGCGCGCAGCGACACGACGCCGCGCTTACCCTTGTCACGACCGGCCAACACGATGACCTGGTCGCCTTTGCGAATCTTGTTCATGGCGTTGCGTCCTTAGAGAACTTCGGGTGCCAGCGACACGATCTTCATGAACTTCTCGGTGCGCAGTTCGCGCGTGACCGGTCCGAAGATGCGGGTGCCGATGGGCTCCAGCTTGGCGTTGAGCAGCACGGCGGCATTGCCGTCGAACTTGACGAGCGAACCGTCAGCACGACGGATGCCCTTGGCGGTGCGGACCACCACTGCGCTGTAGATCTCGCCCTTCTTGACGCGACCACGCGGAGCGGCTTCCTTGATGCTGACCTTGATGACGTCGCCCACGCTGGCGTAACGCCGCTTGGAGCCACCGAGCACCTTGATACACAGGACGGATTTCGCGCCCGTGTTGTCGGCCACTTCGAGCCGGGATTCAGTTTGGATCATTTCTTGATATTCCCAACTTGTACCGATGAGCCTCCAGGAGGGAGACACCGCGGTCAGTCTTGGGCCCGTCGTCCACGCCTCGAACCACTCGAGACGCTTCCGCTTTGGGCTGAAAGCTTCGCCTTTTGAAAGCGAAGCCCGCGATTGTGGCACCCATGCCGGGCGATGTCAACTGCCTCATCACGCGAACTTCGACAGCCGCTAGACTTTGTGGCGTGCGCGCCCCCAACCACCCCCTCGTTTCGCCGCCTTCCCTGCTGCGCCGACGCCTGCTGGCGGGCGGCGCGGGCCTGCTGGGCCTGGGATCGCTGGGGCTTGCGGGTTGCCGCAGCGCAACACCGGCGCCGGACACCGGCCGGCTGCAGCGCCTGGGGGAAGCCCGCTGGACGCACCGACGCTCTATAGAGAGCACCACGGCAGGCGGCCTCTCCGGCATCGACTACGACCCCATCAAAGGTGAGTACCTGCTTCTCAGCGATGACCGGTCAGATCTGAGCCCCGTGCGCTGCTACACCGCACGTTGGCCCCAGCCGGTCGACGCAGCCCCCGAGCCCACCGGCGTTGTCCAGCTGCAACGCCCCGGCGGCGGCCCCTGGCCCGGTCGGCGCCACGCGGTCGACGGCCTGCCCGTTCCCGTTCCCGTTCCCGTTCCCGATCCCGAGGCCCTGCGCCTGCGCCCCTCGGCCGGCACCCTGCTCTGGACCAGCGAAGGCGACCTGGCCCGCGGCTTCGGCCCCGCTATGTATGAATCGGCGCGCGACGGACGCTTCCTGCGCGAATTCGCCCTGCCGGCGATGTTCGCCCCCGACCCGACCCAGCGCCGCGGCCCGCGCGACAACCAGACACTCGAGGGCCTGGCCCTCACGCCCGACGACCGGTCGGCCTGGCTTGCAATGGAAAACGCCCTGGTCCAGGACGGCCCCGTCCCGACCACCACCGCCCCCGGCGGCCCCTGTCGCTTCACCCAGGTCGACCTCGCGACCGGCCGCGCCGTGCGCCAGATCGCCTATGTGCCCGACGCCATCCCGCTGCGCCCGCTGGTGCCGGGCACCTACGCCGACAACGGCGTGAGCGAGGTGCTCATGCTCGACGCCCACCGCATGCTGGTGCTGGAGCGGGCCTACGCCACCGGCGCCGGCAATTCGCTGCGCCTGTATGAAATAGACACCCGGACCGCCGACGACGTGCTCGCCATCGACGCCCTCGCCCCCGGCAACCACCGCCCGGCCGCCAAGACGCTCGTGGCCGACTTCGCCACCCTCGGCCTCTCGCGCCTCGACAACACCGAGGGCATGTGCTGGGGCCCGCCGCTGCCCGACGGCCGCCGCCTGCTGGTGGTCGTGAGCGACGACAATTTCAACCCGCTGCAAGTGACGCAGTTCGCCGCCTTCGCCTACACCGACCGACCATGACCATCGCCGTGACCTTCCTGCCCCGCACCGCGCCGGGCCCCCTGCCCCCCATCGCCTTCATAGGCGGCGGCAACATGGCCAGCGCCATCATCGGCGGCCTGATCCAGCAAGGCGTCGCGGCCGACAACTTCGAAGTGATCGAGCCTTTCGAGGAGGCCCGCACCAAGCTGGCCCAGTCCTACGGCATCGTCGCCAAGGCCGAGGCCACCGAGGCCCTCGCGCGCTGCGCCGTGGTGGTGTGGGCGGTCAAGCCCCAGACCTTCGCGGAAGCCACGCGCCCGGTGCGCGCCTTTGCCGGCGACGCCCTGCACCTGAGCGTGGCGGCGGGCATTCCGTCCGACAGCATCGCCCGCTGGCTCGGTACCGAGCGCGTGGTGCGCGCCATGCCCAACACGCCGGCCCTGGTCGGCAAGGGCATGACCGGCCTGTTCGCGCGGCCCGGCGTCGAAAGCGCGGACCGCGCACGCGTCGGCCAGCTGCTGGCGCCGACCGGCGAGCTGATCTGGGTCGACGCCGAACCCGCGCTCGACGCGGTGACCGCCATGTCGGGCTCCGGCCCGGCCTACGTGTTCTATTTCATCGAGGCGATGACCGAGGCCGGCGTCGAGATGGGCCTCACGCCCGACCAGGCCCAGCGGCTGGCCATCGGCACCTTCACCGGCGCCTCGGCGCTGGCGCACAGCGCGACCGAGCCGCCGTCGGTGCTGCGCGAACGCGTGACCTCCAAGGGCGGCACGACCTACGCGGCCCTGAGCGCGCTCGAAGCCTCCGATGTGAAGGGCCAGTTCAAGACCGCCATCCGCGCGGCGCAGAAGCGCGCGGCCGAGCTGGGCGAGGAATTCGGGCGCGGCTGACCCGCCCAGCGGGGGCTATCGGAGGGCGTAGCCCGCCACGATGCCGACGAACACCGCGAAGCCCAGCCAGTGGTTTTCGCGGAAGGCCTTGAAGCAGCCTTCGCGCGTGCGGTCATGGATCAGGCGCCAGTGCCAGAGCGCCTGCGCCACCGCCGCGGCAATGCCCAGATAGAAGAGCACCCCCAGCGACCGGCTGGCACCGGCCCAGATCCAGACCGCCAGGAAGATCGCATAGCTCGCCATCACCGCCGCCACGTCGAAGCGGCCGAAGGTGATCGCCGAGGTCTTCATGCCGATCTTCAGGTCGTCGTCGCGGTCCACCATCGCGTACTCGGTGTCGTAGGCCAGCACCCAGAACAGGTTGCCCGCCAGCAGCCACCAGGCAAAAGCCGGCACCGTCGACTGCACCGCGGCAAAGGCCATCGGGATGCCGAAACTGAAGGCAATGCCCAGCACCGCCTGCGGGATCGACACGAAGCGCTTGGCGAACGGATAGATCAGCGTGATCGCCAGGGCCGCGAACGACCACAGCACCGTCGTGCGGTTGGTGGTGAGCACCAGCCCGAAGGACAGCAGCGCCAGCACCGCGCCCAGCCCCAACGCCTCCTTGACCGACATCGCACCGCTCGTCACGGGCCGCTGGGCCGTGCGCTTCACGTGGCGGTCGAAGTCGCGGTCGGCCACGTCGTTGACGCAGCAGCCCGCGCTGCGCATCAGGAAGGTGCCGAGCGTGAACACCGCGAGCAGGTGCCAGCCGGGCCAGCCGTCGGCCGCGAACCAGAGCGCGCCCAGCGTGGGCCACAGCAACAACAGCCAGCCGGCCGGCCGGTTCCAGCGGATCAGATCGAGGTAGAGCGCAAAACGGCGGGCGAGAGGCATGCGGCGGACGGGCAGACGAAAAAAGAGCGGCCATTGTGCCGCTCTTGGAGGGGCTCCCGACACACATCAGGTGCGGGGAGATCAGGAGGCCGTCATCAGTCCTCGAGCAGCGAGCGCAGCATCCAAGCCGTCTGGTCGTGCACCGTGCAGCGCGCGGTCAGCATGTCGGCGGTCGGGTCGTCGCCGGCCTCTTCGGCCACCGGGATGAACTCGCGCGCGATGCGCGACACCGTTTCGTGACCCTTCACGAGGATGCGCACCATCTCCATCGCCTTGGGCGGGGTTTGCGGCACGTCGGGCACGGTGGCGATCTTGCTGAACTCGGCGTACGAGCCCGGCGCGTAGTGGCCCAGCGCGCGGATGCGCTCGGCGAGCACGTCCGTCGAGCCCCACAGCTCGGTGTACTGCGTCATGAACATCGCATGCAGCGAGTTGAAGTGCGGCCCCGTCACGTTCCAGTGGAAGTTGTGCGTCGTGAGGTACAGCGTGTAGGTGTCGGCCAGTACGCGGCTCAGGCCTTCGGCGATGGCCGCGCGGTCCTGGCGTTCGATGCCGATGTTGATGATCGGCGCATTGCGGCTGCCCGACTCCTGCGCGACGGCGGCGCCGCCCTTCTTGGGCACCTTGCCGGCGGAAGCTGCGGGCGACGGGGACTTGGTTTTCTTCGAGGGTTTGGCCATGGCGGAGGGGTCTTTCTTGAAGTTGGGTGACAACACCGAAATTCTGAAAGCCGGCAGGCGGCTTCGCAACAGCTTCACTCTATCCCAGCGATCAGCGATCCCAAACAGCCCGCGCGTAGGCGAAGGCCCCGAATCGCTAGGAGAGTCGTTTGACACCCGGTAGCTCGCACGCGTAGATCGCATTGCGCAGCGCCGCGATCGCCTCGTAGCGAGTGAAGGTGCGACGCCAGGCCAGCACCACGCGGCGCATCGGCGGGTCGCGGTCCTGCGCGTCGCGCACGGGCAGGTAGCGCACCATCTGCTCGGGCTCCTTGCGCCCCTTGACCTTCGGCTTGAGCGCCTCGGCCGGCACCGACAAGCGCGGCACCAGCGTCACGCCCATGCCCGAAGCCACCATGTGCTTGATGGTTTCCAGCGACGAGCCCTCGAAGCTCTTGCGGATGCCCTCGGCGTTGCTCGAGAAGCGCGCGAACTCGGGGCACACCTCGAGCACGTGGTCGCGAAAGCAGTGGCCCGTGCCCAGCAGCAGCATCGTCTCGCTCTGCAGCTCCTCCGAGGTGATCGACTCACGGTCGGCCAGCTTGTGCTTCACGGGCAGCGCCGCCATGAAGGGCTCGTCGTACAGCGGCGCCATCGCCAGGCCCGTGTCGGGAAAGGGCTCGGCCATGATCGCGCAGTCGATCTCGCCGGCGCGCAGCATCTCGAGCAGCTTGACCGTGAAGTTCTCCTGCAGCACCAGCGGCATCTGCGGCGTGCGTGCGATCACCTGGCGCACCAGGTCGGGCAGCAGGTACGGGCCGATCGTGTAGATCACGCCCAGGTTCAGCGGGCCGGCCAGCGGGTCTTTTCCGCGCTTGGCGATCTCCTTGATGCTGGCGGCCTGGTCGAGCACGCTCTGCGCCTGCTGGACGATCTGCTCGCCGAGCGGCGTCACGGTCACTTCACCGGCGCTGCGCTCGAAGAGCTTGACCTCGAGTTCGTCCTCGAGTTTCTTGATGGCCACCGAAAGCGTCGGCTGGGACACATAACAGGCCTCGGCCGCCTTGCCGAAGTGCCGCTCGCGGGCGACTGCGACGATGTATTTGAGTTCGGTGAGAGTCATAGCTTGCGTCAATTATGCGCAAGGGTCTGTGACCCGGCTGGGGCGGGGTTAAAAGCCGCGGGCTGCGCTGCGCTCAGCCGGGGCGGCTCCAGACCCATTGCACCGGCCGCCCGCCGTTCGAGGGCATCGGCTCACCCTGCGTGACCGCCGCGCTCACGCGCAGGTCGGTCAGGCAGGCCCAGACGCCCGAGCGGGGGCAGGTCTGGCCCGTGTCCGCAAACAGCAGTTCATCGCGGCGCATGCGGTGCCCCTGGATCTGCGCCGAGCCATCGTCCTGCACGGAGAAAGCGACGCGGCCGGACGCGGCACGCTCTTCGAAAATCTCGATGGCGCCTTGCAAGGCGATGAAGAAATCCCAGTCGGACAGATCCTGTTCCGCCGCCGCGGCGGTGAAGTCGGCCTGGTACAGGCGCCGATAGCGCTCGGCGTTGTAGTCCAGCTCGAAGACGACCTGGCCTGTCGCGGCGTTCATCAGCCGGAACTGGCTGAAGCCCTGCCGCAAGCGCCCATCGCCGTACCGCGAAGGCGCGATCTCGCTGCGCAGGACGGGCGAGAGCATCACCACGGAGCCGTCGCCGCGCTTCTGGCAGATCTCGAACACGGCACCGTCGTCGGTGCGAAAGACAAACTTCTCGTCGGACGTCCAGTAGCTGTAGTAGCGCTTGTCGTTCTCGATCGTGTAGGCGCCTTTGACGGGGAGGTCGGCGAGTACCGACGCGCCTGGGGGTTTCTCGGCGTCGTCGACTGGGCGCCAGCGGCCGGTTGTGGGGTCCAGGTCGATGAGGTCGGAGGCGGTGTGATGCAGGTAGAGCCACATGGGACAGGTTGAACCATCAACCCTGTTTCGGGCAAACCTCTCCACTTCGAGTGGAGGCGGGAGGGCCGTCTTGTGCCGCAAGGGTCGCGTTCATGTCAGGCGATGCGACCGCGCCGTGCGTGCGCGCATAGTCAACGAGGTCCTTGGGATAGAACGGCAGGTCTCGGTAGCTGCTGTCGTCGATGTCCCAGAGGTAAGTCACCAGCCCGGCCTCGAAGGCCCAGTAGCCATCGAAGCTTTGCGGGATCTTGTCGTGCAACCCGTGCCACGCAGTTCCCTTCATCGCCGAGTACCACTTCTCGAGGAATTCAGCCACGAACAAGGGGCGCTTTCTCGGCTCGGCCTCAATGGCCTTCAACAACAGTGGGTGGGCTTTGAGAAAGCGCAGCATGCCCTTCGCAGGCACCGTCGGTAGCCCCAGCTTTCCGAGAAGCGCCTCGTAGAGCGCGTCTTTGCCGCGGTTGTCGGTATAGGCAACATCGAACAAGGCAACAACGCGTGGAACCAAGTCGTCACGACACAGCAGCTTGGCCAAGGACAGGAACGTCATGGCGTAGTAGTAGCCGTCGAGTTCCTCGAGGGAGAACGGCTCGGTTTCGTGCAATGGATGAGGGAGGCTTGATGGCTCTTGCGCAGCAAGCACGCCGGGAAAGTCCGCAGCGAGGTGCTCCATCGGGCTGCCGTCCGAATAGGAGTGAACCAAGAGACGTCTCTTGGCGCTGGCGATGGCCCAATTCCAAGCAAACCAGCCATCTTCGCGAAAGCCCTCTTTTCCGAGACTTGTGTCGAGCAGCAGCTGAGCATCGGCAATGTCGTCGTGCAGACCCAGCCGGCGGACCGAACTGGGCTCTTCATTCAGAAATTTTTCGCGACGCTTCGAGGAGAAACTACTCATGGCTCACCAGTCCAAACCGCGCATTTGACTTGAGTCTCAGAGCTTGGGCGCCGTTTGATCCGCACTCCATTGCCAGAAGGTTGCGCCGTAGCTGCTGCCCTCGATGACGGGCATGACCTCGTCCGCCTTGAAGTAGCGTCGGCTGCCCGCCTTGGCTGGCGTGAACCACCAGCCGGCCAGTGGGCAAGGCTCTCCACCTCGTGTGGAGACCGGAGGGCCGTCTTGTGCTGAAAGGGAAGCGCTGGTGTCAGGCGATGCGACCGCGCCATGCGTGCGCGCATAGTCAACCAGGTCCTTGGGATAGAACGGCAGGTCTCGGTAGCTGCTGTCGTCGATATCCCAGAGGTAGGTCACCAGCCCGGCCTCGAAGGCCCAGTAGCCAAAGAAGCTCTGCGGTACCTTATCGTGCAGGCCATGCCAGTAGGTTCCCTTCATTGCGGAGTACCACTTCCTTAGGAACTCCGCGATGAATAGAGGGCGTTTTTGGGGGGGCGCCTCAATGGCCTTCAACAGAAGTGGATGGGCTTTGAGAAAACGCAACATGCCCTTCGCAGGAACTGTCGGCAAGCCGAGCTTTCCAAGCAGCGTTTCGTACAAAGCATCCTTTCCTCTATTTTCGGACCGGGCCACATCGAACAGTGCGGCCACGCGTGGAACGAGGTCGTCGTGGCGCAGCAGCTTGGCCAACGACAGCAAGGTCATGGCGTAGTGGTAGCCGTCGAGTTCCTCGAGATAGAGCGGTTCAGTCTGATAGGTCGAATTCGGAAGACACTGAGCTTCGATAGTTCGGAGCATGGGAGGGTACGCCGTTGCGACCTCCGTGACGGGGCGTCCGGCCGAGTACTGACCAATGAGCAACGAAAACTTGGCGCCTGCCATGAAGCTATGCCAACGGGACCATGCATTCTCATCCGCGGAGGCCAGATCATTTTTTAGATAGCCCTCAAGCTCGGCGACGTTTTCTCGGGTTGCGTTCACAAGGAGTAGATAAGGCTCCTCGTTTAAGAAGCGCTCGCGCCGATTCGAATAGAAGTCAGCCATTTTCTAGACGTTCCATTTCATTTTGTCGATGTCGTACCCACGCAATGCATAAGGCGGAAAAAATGCCAATCCCTGCATCCGCCTTCCGCCGCGCGCTCTCGCCTTCTTGCTGTTTTTGGCATTGGCGGGTTGGCATCCATAAAGCCAGCGAAGGTAGCCAATTTTCTGGATATCGCTGAGCTTTTGCGGCACTCTCCCAGTGGTCGGGTCCGGCGGAAAAACGGTAGTTCGCAGACGTTGATCGATCCACGTTCGACTCATCTGCTTCACCCCCGTCGTCGTCGTCCCCAGCTTGTTCTTCCATTCAATGTCCTGAAGCTTGTTGCCCGACTTGACGTGATAGCCGAACTTGGCCTCCATCACCACAAAGCGCGGGAACGTGGCAGGCTTGCCCGTCACCGGGTTGAAGTCTGAATCGATATCGCCGAAGGGCTTGATGCTGCGGCTGACGGCCGCCTTCGCAATCTGCTCCCCAGGTATCTCCACATCGAGTTCGTCCAATATCCAGCCCAGGCTGTTGGGGATGCCGTTGTAGTGCGGTGGCAGCAAGGTTCCACCGGTCACCACACTGGGCTCTTTTTCGAAGAGGCCATCGATACCCTGGTCCGAGCCGAAGAACGCGCTGGTGTCGCGCTTGGATGTGTTTGGCGCTGGGAAAAGACGCGAGTAGCCCATGAAGTTGATGAAGTAATTGTCCACGCAGCTCTCGCACAAGTTGCCGTTGATCTGCGCGTACATCCAGTCGAGCAATTTGTCCGGAATCTTGTCCAGCACCTTGGGGTTCGTGATGTTGGTCGCGGCGTTGTAGACCACATGCTGGAGCTTGGCAACGGCTGCAGCCACCCAGATCTGGACCTGCTTGAGAGCGCTCGTCACCCAACCACTGATCTTGGCGTACCACTCGCTGATCACCTTGGACATCTTGGGCAGATAGCGCCCCACCGCAGCCCCGATCTTGTCGAATATCTGGCGCAGCAGCGAATTGATCTTGCCCGCGTAGGACGGAAAGTTCAGTCCCTTGAGGTATCCCAGGGTGTCGCCGGTACCCAGGAACCGCAGCATCGCCGCGCCTTCACCCGTCTCCAGCGCGGCAACCGCAAAACGCATGTTGGCGAACTTCGGCAGCATCCGGTAGATCACCTTGCCGGCCCGTCCCACGTAGGGGATGCACAAGGCGGCAGCGGCCATGCCCAGCTCCACCAGGGCACCCTTGGTTTCCTCTGCCGTGTCGTCCTTGGAGTCGACCAGCAACGCCAAGGCGCGCAACACGTCGCGGAAGTCCTCCAGAATCCAGATGGCGATCTGCTTGCCGATGGTCAGCGGATTGATCAGTTCGACAAGGCTGAGTATTTCAGCGAACAGGTCGGAGACCCAGTTGCCTTGCTCGCGCAGGTAGCTTTTCAATGCGTCGGAGCCATTGAAGTTCAGCTTGTCGAGTTCGATCGTCCAGTCGTCCACGGTGTCCGCAGCGCTGCGCGCGCCCTTGGCCGCCAGGTCCCGCACCCAATCGAACGCGTCGCTCAGGTAGGTGTGCGCATGCGCGTCTTCGAGACTGACCAACTCACCTCTGTCGCCGCTCATTTTTTGACTCCCTGTTCAACTTGATCCGCGAACGCCGCCGTGAGCGCGCTGCGCCATGCCGAGACGTCCGCTTGTGCCTTGTCTTTGAAATGCACGGAGGGGTCGATCGTCTTCATCTCCTCGTATTTCACCTTGACCGGACCCGGTGGCACGTTCTCCATTCGAGCATGCCCCTGTGCGTCCAAGTTGCCGCTGCGAACAGAACCATCGGAAAAGGTCGCGGTGTACTTGGCGCCTGCGACGGGGTCCAGATCGGCATAGTGATAAGTGAGTGCGATCCAGTTCTTGAGGTCCATCGCGTCGGACGGTAGTTGCGGCAACTCCACCGAACCCCGCCCCGGCCCCACAAAGCTCTTGCTCGTCCCCTTCACATCTAGCAGCCCCGGCATCTTCAAGGTGATGTTCACCCCATTCAGCTCGATGCTCGTCTGCCCGCCCTTGAGCGTGATCTTCTGCTGCGCCAGCACATGGATCTCGTCATTGCTGCTGGTGACCGTGAAGCCTTCCTTGGCCAGCCATTCGAGTTCGTCGGTGTGCGCCTGCACGCTCACCGGCCCGTCTTGCGCGATGACCTGGATGCCACCTTCGTGGCTGTAAAGGCCCACAGATTTGGCGGCCGCAAAGCTCACGGTCTTGCCCGCCGCGATATGGGCCTGCGCCTGCGCGGTCCAGTGGATGGCCTCGCCCGCGTACACAGTCGCGCTGGCGGGCGTGGCCATGCTCAGGCTCATGGCCGCATCGAGCACCATGAGCGGCCTGGCGAAGGCGGGCACCGGGTCTTGCCCTTCGCGTGAGCCTGCGCCTTCTCCACCCTTGGGCTCGCGCGCGTCCTGTCCGTTGACGCTGCCGAGATAGTGCCCGTTCTTCTGCGGATCGATGTCGTCGATCAGTAGCTGCAGCAGCGCCGTGGCGCTCAGCGCCAGCGCCTTCGCGCCGCCGGCCGCATCGGACAGCTTCTGCGCCTCGCGCAGCGCGCCCGCGAGCTGGCCGCGCACGCTGGTGGTGTCCTGCACGCTGCCCGTTGCCCGTTCCTGGGCCAGCGTGGAGATCAACAAACCCTCGCCGGCGCGCGTGGCGACCCAGGCGTCGGAGCGCAGCTCGGCGCCGCTGCCGCGCCAGGCGCCGCGGCTGCTCTCGTCGGGCGACTGGGCGTTGAGGTGGCCCAGATTGAGCTGGCTGGCCGCGTGCGAGCTGGCCAGGCGGGTGCGCACCTGGCCGGGTGCGTCGTCGGCGATCCACTGGTTGTAGCCGCTGCCGTCGAGCGCGCGGCTGTGCCAGCCCGAGAGCACGCCCGCATGGTTGGCGGATGAATCGGTGCCAGCCGACCAGGGCGGCAGGTCCTGTCCGTTGTAGAGCTGCTGAGCGACCACCGGCCGGTCGATGTCGCCTTCGATGAAGGACACGAGCACTTCGGAACCCACGCGCGGCAGGTGGTGTGCGCCCCAGTTCGGGCCCGCAACGGGTGCAGCCACGCGCAGCCAGACGGACTGGCGATTGCTCGCGTGGCGACCGGCAGCGACGAGGCTGCCTTGTCCGCTGCTCGCCGATTGCTGCTGGCCTGCACGCTGGGCCTGCCAATGGAAGCGCACCTGCACACGATGGTCGCGCTGCGTGTGGACTGCGGTCGGCGCCTCGTCGTCATCGCCGCCGACCACGAGCGCGACCATGGCCTCGGGGGCCGTGGGCTTGGGGCGCCACAACGGCACGACCTGTGCCTCGGCCGGCTGCGCCTCGAAGCTGTTGCGGTAGCTGCCCTTCTCGAGCTCGCCAGCCTCGAGCACCTGCGCCGCCTGTGCGCCGAGGTTGTTGGCCGCTTCGTGGCGCACGCGCAGCGCGAGGAATCTGCAGCCGTCGTAGCGGTCGTGCTGCGTCAGCGTGAAGCGCTCGCCGGCACCGAGCTGTCGCACGCTGCCTGCGGCGCCGTGGCGCTTGATGCGCGATTCGAAGGCCACCAGCTGCTGCTCGGCGCGGCGGGCGGCGGTGGCGCTGTCGGCGTAGCGCTGCGCGCCGGTGCCGTCGTAGTGCTCCAGCACGGGCACCTCGCCCATGGCCAGCGCGCTCTGCACTGCGCCGGTGGGGGCCTGCAGCACGCTGGCGTCCCAGGCGTTGCGCATGACGGCGTTGGTGGTGACTTGGCGCCGGCTGCTCCAGGCGGTGATGGCGTCGGTCGCTTCGGTGGCGTCTGCGCGGTGGAAGCGAATCTGAGAAAGGGCGCAGTCGGGCGGGGTTGCCGCGCGGTCGAAGATCACCAGGCGGTGGTGCGAGGGCGTGGTGTTGCCGCTCCCGCTGCCTGTCGACTGTTGCTGCTCGTGCTCGAAGCGAAAGCTCAGGCCTTCTTCCGCCAGCAGGCGCAGCACGAAGGCCAGGTCCGACTCGCGGTACTGCACGCAGGTGGGCCGCACGGGCATCTCCTGCGCGACTTCGAAGCTGAAGCTGGCGGTCGTGTGGTCGGCGAACACTTCGCTGACGATGTCCTGCACATGCTTGGCGGCGTACACGAAGCTGTCGCGGCGCAGGCCCAGCGCGGCGAGCCAGGGCTGCAGATGCAGCCGGTAGCGCGCCAGACCGCCGTCACCGCCCAGCGCATCGACGGCCGTGAGGTAGCCGTGCCAGGTGCGAAAGCTGCCGTTGGCCAACAGCAGGCGCAGGCTCAGCTCTTCGCCGATCAGCGCGAACGGGTCGAACTCGCTCGAGGTGGCGAGGGTGTCGATGGTGAAGTCGAAGAGCTCGTTGACGCCTTCGCTGCCGGTGAAGCGCTCGACGACGACGGCGTTCTGCGGCGCCGACGCGGGCAGCTGCAGCTTGATGAGCCGCGCCTGCTCCGAGAGCCGTGCGACGTTCAGGCCTTCGAGCTTCCATGGCGTCGGCATGAAGCTGCTTGATGTGTCTGATGACATGGATATCCACCTCCCTGGTGTCAGTGCCGGTCGTGCCGGTCTTCGTTCGATGCATGGCCGCGCGCGATCTTCCCGCCCTGTCGGTTCAGGGGCTGGCCGATCGACATCGCGTGGACCGGAAAAATCCTAGTTCGCCAACGTTGCATGTGCGTTTGCTGTGCCACAGCTGAATGTCATGACCGCAGGCGGCGGAAACACGGTGTTCGATCCGAACAGCCGGTAGCGCTTTGCATTGATCGTGACGGTCTGGGTGAACGAGCCGGTCAGTCCCAGGCTGGACGCGGTCGGGTTCGTCTCATCGAAGCTCAGGCTTTGCGCAGACAGGAACGGATCTTTGGGCATGTCGAGGACCACATGAATGGCGGCCGTCGGAATGGTTTCATTTCCAAGACGGATTCCGAACCAGCTGCGCGTCACGAACGTGGAGGACTTTTCCAGCCACGCGTCATGGACCGAGCAATCGCCAAAAGACGGCGCATCGAAACGAAGCTTCGCCAACAGCCGTCCCTGGGCCCGGCTCTCATCGCTCGATACCGCGGTGGATGTATCGGAGGTGCTCACGCTCATCCTATAGCCGCGATAGGCCACCGCCGATGCAACAAGGAGTGCCACGGCACCCGCAGCAAGCAGCGCAAATCTCTTCACAGGTCGCGGGCGCCGCATGGCGCGGGAATACGGTCGGCGGATGTCATGACGGTCGTTGCCTCCACGGATCTGGGACATGAAAGAACTGTCTCGAATGGCAGGCGTCCGTCATTCGCGAATGCCTGCCAAACGACGCACCTCTTCTTCGCTCAAGGCCAACCCGCCAGCGGCGGCGATGACCTCTGGCGGGAATTGCGGCAACTTGCCCGTCCCCGAGCGCCGCAGGCTCTCGCCCGCCTGGATCGGCGGGCCGCCTTCTTCCATGTAGCGTCGAATGTGCTCATACAGGCGCCAGAGCAATTCATCCTCCCACCAGCCCTTGTAGCCAATGGTCACGATCTCCTTGCATTGCCTGGGTTGCCTGGGGTCACCCCACAGCAGCGCCAGCAGATAGGAAGAACGCGCCGCTTCGCCCGTGATCTCGGTGAGTTGGTAGCTGCGCGCATAGGCGTCGTCCCAGCGACAGGTCTTGACCTCGCCAACGCCTGCGCGCTGCCAGACCTTCCAGAACCTCATCGGGATGACGGTGAAGAACGAAACCTCCCTGGTCTTGCGATTGAAGAGAACCGGCAGATCGCGGGGCGTCAGGAATCCGACTCTGAAGAAAAAGATGGCCGCAACCAGAAAGAAGAGCGCTGCCATCGTCGAAACCATGGACATCAACAAGTTCAGGACGTAGTCCGACCTGCTTGAATCCAGATCCATGATGGATTCAAACGCCCCCCATCCGAACATGCAGGCAGCGAATCCGATGAGGGCTGCATACAGCCCCATCATGAATGTGATTTCGGTCGTACCCGCCGGCGCGCCAACAACGATGGCGTTCGAATG
This sequence comes from Variovorax sp. FW305-3-2-15-B-LB1, assembly GCF_058787635.1. NCBI lineage: Bacteria > Pseudomonadati > Pseudomonadota > Betaproteobacteria > Burkholderiales > Comamonadaceae > Variovorax > Variovorax sp. FW305-3-2-15-B-LB1. Next base: position 72,627 of record NZ_JBYSZY010000011.1, read on the forward strand.
AATGCCCAACAAGGAATCGCACGAACTCGCCTTCCCATGCACGGGCTCGCGCTTTTCACGCGAGGCGATGCGCCAGGGAGACTTTCCTCCCAACAGGCTCTTCTTCTGGACTTTCTCGACGAACTCAAACTGCGGGTCGGGCGCATTCCATTGCGGCAGCCGAATGTCGTAGTCCGGATTGTTTTCACGGCTCATGATCTGTCACTTGGCGAGTGACTCATCGACAATGAGCTCGCCTCCTTCAGGTGCATCCCAGATCCTCACATTGCCCTTGATGCCGCTCATCGCGTCGCGGCTCATTTCCACCCGTCGAGTGATCGATTCATCATTGATTTCCAGCGGAAATATCTTGGTCTTCGGCCCTTCGACGATCTTGTCCTGCGCGTTCAATTTCCACTGCTTGCGCTGATCCGGCGTGCCAGTCACTTCAAACCCGAGTTCGTATTTCACCAGCTCACGCAACTGAACCGGGATGAACAGGCGCGTCCATGCTTCGTATGTGTCCGTGGGAACGTTCACCAGGATCGGGGCCATGCCAACCGAGCGTCCTTGCAAAGTCGTCTTGATTCCCGCATAGAAATCGACGCGAACACCCAGCAAGACCTTGTTGAGTTCATTCTGTTCCCTCTGCAAATTTCCCCACTTGTCACTGGCTTCGCCCCAGATGCTTCGCTTCACCCATTCGACAGTGGGCGCATCGTTCAGCAACATGGCGATGAAACCCGCAATCAAGCCCAGCCCGAGAAGCAGCAATCCCCACCCCGTCCAGGACAAGCCCCAACCGGCCGCCACGGTTCCCGTGATCCAGCCTGCAGTTCCGGCCACGTACATTCCACCGGCGATGGCTGCACCGACAAAGAACAGGCTTTGGGCAAGGTACAGGGCCGATGCATCGGAATCTCCTTTTTCTTTTTCATTTCTGTGCCGCAAGAAGGCACTCACAGCGTCGAATAGAAGCGATATCGCCGACGCGCTCCCCGCCACCAATTTCAATCCCAGCGCCGACGCCGTCTTGCCGAGTTGCTTCGCGTACGCCTCGCTGATTTCCAGCAGCGCGCCGGTCACGCCCAGCCCCGTCGTCAGCAAGGTGATGCTGGCGTAGGTGCGCTCTTCCTGCGTACCCGTCTCGAGCGTGTGCCAGGTCTTGCTGATGGACAGCACCTGCAGCAGCGCGCCGGCCGCGGAAAACGTCGCACTGCCCTGCTTGAATACGGCCATGCTCTCGCGCATGACGTCCGAGCCCGTCTTGCCGACCCGGCGAGCGAAATCGGCCACGGCGTCGGCCGACGCACCGGCCGCTGCTCGCGCGTCCGAGCCGGCCTTGGCCCCGGCCGCAGTGGCCGCATCCACCGCCCCCGGCGCGGCGGCGGCACCCTGGCGCACGGCGACGTAGACGTCGATCAGCGCGTTGGCCGTGCCCGGCCTGCCGCCGACGTTGAACCACATGGCGCCGCCCAGGACCAGGCTCTTGACCTGCTTGCTGTCTGCCGCATCGGCAGCGCGCTGCGCCAGGCCCCGCACCAGCCCCATCTGCTGGCGCCAGTAGGCGGCCGCCTTGTCCAGCGAGATGCTGAATTTGTGCACGGTCACGCCCGCGGCCTTGCCCAGCGTGTTGGTGATCGATTCGGTCAGTGCCTGCAACTTGTCGCGCAGCGGCGCCGGCAGTTGCTGGAGCTTGTCCAGCGCCATGGAGGTGGCGCCCACGACGGTCAGGGTCAGATGGCCATAGGTGGACGCCAGGTTCTTCAGCAGCGGCAATTGCTGGGCGAGCCAGCGTATCTCGGGCACGGCACGCAGCAACGCCTTGTCGCCGGCCGGCAAGGGCGTGCCGGCGGCGACCGCTTTCTCGATTTCCTCGATCAGCTTGAAGAGGTTCTTGATTTCCTTGTGGACCTTGGTGGGTTTGAAGGCCTCCTGGAAACTCTCGAAAGCCGACTTCTGGTTGCCCAGCAACGACCGCACCAGCAATGCCTCCTTGTCGTTGGGGTCCTTCAGCAGGAAATCCTTGAACCACTCGGTGCCCTTGTCGGTGATCGGCCCACCATGGGTGCACATGCCCACCGCGGCGGCGTAGAAGATGCCGTCACTGGGTGTCGCCTCGTCGAAGTCGAAGCCGGTGATCAGCTTGCGTTGCTCGGACTGCAGCCAGACCTGGTAGTCCAGCTCCAGACGTTCGAGGCGTTGGCGGTCTTCCTTGATCTTGGTCTGGTAGCTGCCCAGGAAGGTGCGGTGGGCGGGTTTGCGCTTGCCCCCCGTGACCCCGTCCAGAATGTCTTCTTTCAGGCTGGTGGCCTGCCGGTCGATCTGCGAGGCGCTGGGGAAGCTGATGATGCCGCGCCCATACACGCGGGTGCGGCCATCGCCATTGATGTCGTAGGGGTTGTATTCGTACTTGGGCTCCAGGGTGGCTTCGGGCGGGAGCTTTCCTGCCGCCTTCATGTCCTTGAACTCCTTTTCGCCGACCTCCTTGCCATTCAGGCCGGCGTACTGCGGATCGGTCAATGGCGCCTTGCGCGCCTGCGCCTGCTCGTCGGCCCGCTTGAGAAGCCCTTCGATGGTCAGCGCCGTTTGCAGCTTCTGGTAGCCGGACGTCTGCGTGATGACCCATTCGGCGGCATCGTTGCACAGGGTGATGCGGCGCTGGGCGGTTTCCGCGGTCGCGCCGATCGGGTCGATCAGGCCGACGATCATGACGTCGTTGGGCGAGTAGGGCTTTTTCTTGCTGGCCTGGTTGCCGGCGGCCAGGATTCGCTGGGCCTCCGTATGCAGGGTGCCGGCCGTTTCCGGGCGCGTGTGAGGCACGCCCGGCTTTCCAGAACTGGGCAGCGGTGCAAACGGGTTGCCGCGAAGCGCCGACGCAGGGCGACTGGGGTCGTAGTCGGCCACCGCAGTCTGCACCAGCTTGTCGGTCAACGGCAGGGATTGACTGCACGATGCGTCGGGCGCATCGATCTTGGTCATTCGCTTGCGACGCAGCGTCTTGTCGTTCCCGTACAGATGCCGAACCTCCGGGCTCCAGAGATGGTCGCTGTAGGCCACCCAGACCTTGCCGGCGTTCTTGGCGTCCTGGATCACGAACAGCATCGCGCTGGCGTACGCGGCGGTGCGACTGCAGGAAAAGGCCTCTTCGTCCTTGCCCGAGGCCGAGCCTTCGAGAGGGTGCGGGGTGAGGTAGCCACCTTCATGCACCTTGAAGGCTTCCCAGCCGCGTTGGCTCTTCAGGGTCGGGGTGTGCGACTTCTCGTAGTAGGCAATGACATAACCGGGGCGCAGCGTTCTGGCGACATGCCCCGACGTTGGCAATTGCGGCGCGGGGATCTTGGAATCCATCAGCACCCGGGTCGTTCCGCTGCGCGCCGCGTTCTCGGCATACGCCTTGTCGGCCACACCAGGACGCACCAGAAGCACCGGGAGGCCGGCTTTCTCGCAGGCCGGGCAACCTCCTGTCGCGCAGGCGGGCGTGTTGGCGGCCGCCTTGTTCGCCGCCGCCGAGTAGGAATTGAGGGCCATGGTGCTAGCCAAGGTGTTCTCCCTGTGCAGTCTGTTGAATGGAGGCCCGTGCGAACGCCGGGTCGAGCTCGGCCCGGATGGCGTCCCAGCCTTGAGGGTCGGGAATATCGTCGAGCGCCTCGGCGAGCGATGCATCGCCTCCGATGGCACGAGCGATGGCCGTGCGCACGATCGGGTGCGTCGTCAGCTCGGGGTGGATCTGCAGGACGTAGGCGCCCAGCAGGACCCGGTCCTGTCGTTTGACCACGCCTGCGGCAATGACCGCATCTGCGGCCCGCGACGCCTGCTGCAGGTGGTCGGCCGGCAGCACGCCGGCAAAGCGCTGCCAGCCCCGCAGGAGGTCGTGCACCGTTTCGCTCTTGAGCGCATGGTTCCATTGCGCCGTGCTGAACCGGGCCGACGCCGGGTCTGGACTGGCATCGGACTGGAAAAGCACCAGCTGCGTGCACCTGTCGAGGCTGTACCAGCGTTGCACCGGGCCGAGAAGGCTCGCCTGCTGTGCCGACGTGAGTACAGGCCACATCCACTGCATGACCCTGCGATCGGCCCAGCGGATGAGCTGCGAACTGCGTTGCCCCCAGAACCCACCTTGCATGACGCGTGCAAGGTGGCGAACCAGCGCGTCCACCGGCGCGGCAGTCAACAGCCATCCGCCGAGCGCGAACCCCTGCGTGCGCTCGGAGTCTGGATCGGCCTGTTCATCTGCTGCCTGTGCCAAGCTGGCTTCGAGCAGCCGCGTGTCATGCGGATGCAGGTGGATCAGGCGGGGGAGTTGCCTTTCCTTGAGCAGCGGATGGTGAACGGGGACAGGCCATGTCTGGCGCGACTCCGCTTCCAGCCACTCGGCGGGAAAGGGCTCGCGCAGCATCGGGTCGATCAGCACGTAGGCCGAGAGCGTCTCGTCCTCCTGCAATGATTCACCCAGTTGCCTGGCAAGGCGTTCAAACATGGGTGGCTGCCTCACAAGGCGACGGCGCCGCTGGCCGCGGCGTCGTCTTGTTTGGGGCACGGTTGCAGGTCACTGCCGGAGAGCGAGTTGCTGCTGCTGTCCCCTTGCGGCCCCACGAAGTTATGCATCCCCCTGAACGTCACCTTCCCCGGCGCATGGATCTTGATGCTCGATCCTTCCAGCTTGATGTACGCCCCCGCGCTCGTCAGCAGCACGTGCTTGGGCGCCTCCACGGCCACGTCCTTCGCCGTGCTGGCGATCGTCACTTTCTTGTCCGCCGCGATCTTCGTGGCGCCGGTCTGGCTCTGAAGGCTCACCTTGCCGCTGGCCGCATGCAGCGCGATGCCGCGCTCCTGGTTCGGCTCGCCGCCTTCACCGGCCTTCGCGCCCACCGTGTACAGGCTCACGCCGCTGGCCACGCTCAGGGCGATCTGCCCTTGCGCGGGCAGGTCGACATCCTGGCTCGCGACGATCGCGGTGTGCTGCCCGCTCACGGCGATCACTTCCTTCGGCGTGACGAAGCCGATGCCCATGGGCGCGCTGAACTGCAGGTGCGGCTCGCTGTACGCGGTGACGCTGCCGTGGCCGCCTTCGGTGGCCTTGATGTCGCCGCCGCCTGAACCAGCGTTGCTGCCCGATGCCGCAGCACCACCTTCCTGCTTCGCCTCCAGCACTTCAGCCACATGCTTCAGCGCGGCGATGGCCGGCAGTTCGCCCGGAGCCCCTTCACCCTTGATCTGCGCCTTCTGCGTCTGCGCACTCTGGGCGAGTGACGTTGCAAGTTCTTCGGCCTGTTTCGTATGCTGCTGTGCTTCGCGGCTCGCCATGAACGCGCCCTTGGCGTTCGGCTGGGCATACGCGCTCACGAGCAGGCCGGCGCCCGCGCGGATGGCGCCTTGCGCGGTGGTCGCCAGCTCGGCACCGTGGCCGCGGCCCTTGCCGCGGGCGTTGTCGTCCTGCTGCTTGTGGTGGCCCAGGTGCAGGCGGCTGCTGGCCTGGGTGGTGGCCAGGCTGGTGCTGCCCTGACCGGGGGTGTCGTCGAAGACGAGCTGGTTGTAGCCCCCGTCGCCGCTCTGGCTGGCGCTCAGTTCCTGGGTCTTGATGCCGCTGAAGACGGCGTTGTGCGCGTGCTCCTTGGCGCCCTTGCCTTCGCCGGCGAACCACGCCGGCGCGTTGCCGGTGGACTGGGCGGCACCCGCGGGCTTCTGGTTGTGCTGCGCGTCGACCTGGCCGGCGCCGTTGTACAACGCGGCGACGACCACGGGGCGGTCGATGTCGCCGTGGTGGAATTCCACCAGCACTTCCTGGCCCACGCGCGGCAGGCTCAGCTGGCCCCAGTTGTCGCCGGCGGCGCTGGCGGCCACGCGCACCCAGGCGCCCAGGCGGTCCACGGCGGGCGCGTTGTCCTGGCCGTCGGTGCGCGACTGGCGCGCGCTCGACGCACTGCCGCGCTGCCAGTGGAACTGCACCTTGATGCGGTGGTCGCGGTCGGTGTGAACGGGCGCATCGGCGCCACCCACGCCGATGACGATGGCGCTCTGGCTGCCGTGCACGCTGGGCTTGGGGTGGATGCGCTGGCCGTGGCCGTCCAGGCTCAGCGGCCGGTAGGGGATGGCCGCGCGCACGGTGGTGAATTCGTTGCGGTAGTGGGTGACGGCGTCTGCGGTCGTATCGCCGTTACCGCTGTCGAACGCGGTGGCAATGTCGGGCAGGCCCAGCCGCTCGCCGATGCCGGTCTTCAGGTCTTCGTCGAAGTTGTTGCGTGCGATGTGGCGCACGGCCAGCACGGCGAAGCGGCGGTCCTGCTCGCTGTCCTTGTCGTGCTGCTCGTGTCCGCTCAGCGTGAAGGTGGTGGCCGGGGCCAGGGTGCGCACGGCGCTGCGGCCTTCGAAGCGCTTGTTGCGCAGCTCCAGTGCCTGCAGGGCGTTGGCGAGCAGGCGCTCGCCCTGCGCGGAGGTCTCCCAGCCGTAGGCGCCGGGGTCGTCGCTCCAGTGCAGGGTGCGCTGGCCCGCGGCGCGGCTTTGCTGTTGCACGGGACGTGCGTTCACGCTCTTGTAGTCCCAGCTCTGCTGCGCGAGGCTGTTGGTCTGCAGCTGGCGGTGGCCACGCCACTGCTGGATGGTGTCCTCGCGCTCGCTGGCATCGGCACGGTGGAAACGAATGGTGGGCTGGGCATTGGCGCGGAAGGCGCCGTTGTGGTCGGCGATGACGAGGGAGTGGCTGCCCAGCGCACCGTCCTTGCCCGTGGCGTGCTCGAACCAGTAGCACAGGCCCTCTTCCGCCAGCAGCCGCGCGACGAAGTCGAAGTCGCTTTCCTGGTACTGGGTGGTGATGCCGCGCACGGGGTAGATGTCGCGCTGGGCGATCTCCCAGCGCCACTGCGGCGCGAGTTGGCCCTGGCTCTGGTAGCGGCCGAACACGGCATCGACGATGTCGAACACGTTCTGGTGCTGGAACAGGCAGCTGTCCTGGCGATACCTCAGGAAGGCCATCCACGGCTCGATGACGATGCGGTAACGCGCCATGCCGCCGTTGCTCGACACGCACTCGGCCTCGCTCACATGGCCGTGGAAGGGGCGCAGCTCGGTGCGGCTTTGCGCGGTCTGCAGGTCCAGGCGCACACCCTGGCCGATGAGGCTCTTGAGTTCGATGTGCGCGTCGTCGCTCAGCGCGGTGAGTTCGAAGCGAAAGCCGCCGCCGTCGATGCACTCCACGCCGTCCAGGCGCTCGGCCAGGAGCTTGTTCTCGCCCAGCGGCGTGTGCAGCACCAGCAGGCGATCGCGCTGCGTGGTGCCCGCGCGCATGAGCCCGCCGAGCGAGGCCGATGTGAAGGTCGTCGTCATTGTTTTTGTTCTCCCGTGGGCACGCGCGGCGGCTGCGCCTAGGTGATCCGGTAGCGGAATTCGCCGCCCTTGCCGCAGCTGGCCTTGATCTTGGCCAGCGGCGTCTCGTCGGCCATGCGCGTGAGCACGGCCTCGGCGATCTCGGGCAGCAAGGTGCCGTTGAGGATGTGGTCGACGTTGCGCGCGCCCGAGTCGACCTCGGTGCAGCGTGCGAGCACGGCCTCGACCAGCGCGTCGTCCCACTCGAACACGGCCTTGTGGTTGGTCGCGATGCGGTCGCGGATGCGGCCCAGCTTGAGCGCAATGATCTGCTCGAGCACCGCATCGGTGATCGGGTAGAACGGCGCCACCTTCATGCGGCCGAGAAAGGCCGGCTTGAAGGCCTTCATGAGCACGGGACGCAGCGCGTCGGCCAGGGCGTCGGGCGCGGGGCGCTCGTCGTCGGCCTTGTTGAGGCAGGCCTGCATGATCTGCGACGAACCGATGTTCGAGGTCAGGATGATCAGCGTGTTGCGAAAGTCGATCTCGCGGCCCTCGGCGTCGTCCATCATGCCCTTGTCGAACACCTGGAAGAACATCTCGAGCACGTCGGGGTGGGCCTTCTCGACCTCGTCGAGCAGCACCACGCTGTAGGGCTGGCGGCGCACGGCTTCGGTGAGCACGCCGCCTTCGCCATAGCCCACGTAGCCGGGCGGCGAGCCCTTCAGGCCCGAGACGCTGTGCGCCTCCTGGTACTCGCTCATGTTGATGGTGATGAGCTTCTTCTCGCCGCCGTACAGGATGTCGGCGAGCGCGAGCGCGGTCTCGGTCTTGCCCACACCCGAGGGGCCGACGAACATGAACACGCCGCGCGGCTTGTTGGGGTCTTCCAGGCGGGCGCTCGCGGTGCGCACGCGCTGGGCCACGGCGGCGAGCGCGTGGTCCTGGCCGATGACACGTTCGGCGAGCAGGGTGTCGAGGCTGCGCACGGTCTTGATCTCGTCCTTGACCATGCGGCCGAGCGGCACGCCGGTCCAGGCCGAGACGATCTCGGCGACGACGTGGCCATCGACCTGCAGCGGCACCATCGGCGTGGTGCCTTGCAATGCGCGCAGTTCGGCGAGCAGGGCGTCGAGTTCGTCGCGCGCGGGGTCGGCGGTGGCAGCGGTTTTCTTTCGGCTGGCGGCGCGGGCCGGCGCCTTCTCTGCCACGGCGGATACGGCCTCGGGCTGCTGAGCGGCCGACTCGTCGCGTTGCGCACGCAGCGCGCGGATGCGTTCGACCAGCGCGTTCTCTTCGGCCAGGCGCTGCTGGCTCGCGGCCAGCTCGGCCTGCAGTGCGCTCTTCTTTTCCGCGAGTTCGGCCAGGCGCGCTTCATGGCGCCCGCCGGCCGCGGTATCGCGCACCAGCGCGGCGCTCTCGGCTTCGATGCGTTCGAGGCCGCGGTTCGCTTCTTCGATCAGCGCCGGCGTCGCGCTCTGGCCGAGCGCGACTTTCGCGCAGGCCGTGTCGAGCACGCTCACCGCCTTGTCGGGCAACTGCCGTCCGCTGATGTAGCGGTGCGACAGGCGCACGGCCTCGGTGATGGCTTCGTCGAGCACGCGGATGTTGAAGTGCTTCTCCATCAGCGGCACCATGCCGCGCAGCATGGCGGCGGCCAGTGTCTCGCTGGGCTCCTCGACCTTCACGACCTGGAAGCGCCGCGCGAGCGCCGCGTCCTTCTCGAAGTATTTCTTGTACTCGCCCCAGGTGGTGGCGGCGATGGTGCGCAGCTCGCCGCGCGCGAGCGCCGGCTTGAGCAGGTTGGCCGCATCGCTCTGCCCGGCCTGGCCGCCCGCGCCGATCATGGTGTGGGCCTCGTCGATGAAGAGCACGATCGGGTGCGGGCTCTTCTTCACTTCGGCGATCACATTCTTCAGGCGGTTCTCGAACTCGCCTTTCACGCTCGCGCCGGCTTGCAAGAGGCCCATGTCCAGCGTGTGCAGCGCCACGGCGCGCAGCGACTCGGGCACGTCCTGCGCGGCAATGCGCAGTGCCAGCCCCTCGACCACGGCCGTCTTGCCGACGCCGGCTTCGCCCGTGAGGATGGGGTTGTTCTGGCGCCGGCGCATCAGGATGTCGATGACCTGGCGGATCTCGGTGTCGCGGCCGATGACGGGGTCGAGCGCGCCGTCTTTCGCGCGCTGCGTGAGGTTTGTGGTGAACTGGTCGAGCGCGGGCGTCTTGCCGGGCACGCCCGCGGCCAGCGGGTCGGCCGGCGCTTGCTGCGCGTCGCCCTCGGCGGCCGCGCCCGAGGCGCTGGCTTCCGCTGCTTCGCTCGAGCCGTCGGTGAGCTTGTCGAAGTCGTGCTTCAGGTCTTCGAGGCGGATCTTCGCGAACAGCGGCGAGCCGCGCTGCGCCAGCTGCGCGAGGTCGGGCTGCGTGAGCAGTGCGAGCAGCAGGTGGCCCGAGCGGATCTGTGCCGCGTGCGCGTCGAGCGAGGCCAGCAGCCACGCCTGCTGGAACAGCTGCTGCAGGTGCTGCGAGAACACCGGCGTGCGCGTGTTGCCGTTCTTGAAGGTCTGGATCTCGCGCTCCAGGTCCGACTGGATCGCGGTGGCGCTGATGCGGTTGGCGCGCAGCACGCGCGCGAGGTCGTTGTCGGTCTGCTCGAGCAGCGCCAGGAACAGGTGCTCCAGGTCCACCTCGTAGTGGCCGTGGGCCAGGCACAGGTTGGCGGCGCGCTGCGTGGCCATGCGGGCGCTGGCGTTGAGCTTGGTGATCAGTGTCTTCAGCGAGGTGCTCATGAGCGGTGGTGTTCTTCTGTCGGTCGTGTTCGTTGAAAGGGTCACTGCAGGGGCTGAAGCTCGTACTGCGTGTCGCTGCGGTCGCCCTCGGCCTCGCGGGTGGTGATGAAGCTGTCCCAGCCGAGGTGGCTGCCGCCGCTGTCGCTGAGCTGCACGGCGGCGACTTCTTCGCGCGCCAGGATCAGGCGCACTTCGTATTCGCAGGTCACGCCGGCCAGCAGCGCCAGCATTTTTTCGAGCGCCTTCGCATGCGCGCGGCCCGGAAAGAACTCGCGCAGCGCGCTGCGCTTGAGCGGGCCGATCCACAGGCGGATGCGCAGGTCGCGCTGCCAGATGCGCTCGCCCGCCATCGCGTTCTGGCCCAGGCTCACGTTGCCCTCGCCCAGCCTGGAGCGCTGCTGCACGGGCATGTCGTACCACTTGCCCAGGAACTGCTCGATGCGGATGTGGCTACGGAAGTAGTCGGACAGCACGCGCTGCAGGTACGCCGCCGACATCGGCCGGTGGCGCACCGCGGCGGCGTAGCCGGCCACGGTCTCGTCGAACACGGTGCCCGTGCCGTCGGTCAGAGGATCGCGCTGGGCCGTGTGCTCCAGCCCGGCCATCGACAGCAGCACCGGCAGGTAGGCGCGGCTGCGCTCGTGCTCGTAGTGCAGCGGCAGGCGGTACTTGCGCCAGGCGGCATAGAAGAGCGCGGCAGCGCGGTTGCTGAACACGTCGAGAAAGGCACGCGCCGAGCTGTCGCGCAGATGCTGCTCGCGGCGCATCAGCATCTCGGTGTAGACGATGGGCAAGGCGCCCGACACGCCCAGCATGCCGAACGCGGCCGGCGTGAGTTCGATGCGGCTCAGGCCGTGCTCGTCCTCGTGCGGCAGCGGCGGCTCGCACAGCTGCGCGCCCGACATCAGCTCGCCCACGGCATCGCGCACCGCCAGCGCCTCGATCTCGCTGGGCGGGAAGTTCAGGCTCGTGGAGCTGCGAAAGCGCACCCAGCGCGGCACCATGCGCTCGCCGGGCACCAGGCGCTGGTGCACGTCGCGCTCCTGCCGCTTGAGCAGCATGAGCTCGATCAACCGCACCGCCTGGAAAAACTCGAAGCGGTAGGGTTCGCGCAGCAGCCTTTCGGCTACAGGAGGATCGATTCGCCGCTGCGGGGCTTGCATCGCACCAGCTCCTCCTTGTCGCGCGCCGAAACGATCACCAGTTGGGTGAAGCTGTTCAGGTGCACATAGAGACCGAAGAAATGGTCCATCACGCGGGCAAAGGCCTGCAGGCTGCTGCCCACGAAGCCGGTCTCGTCGACCGTGAGCTTGAGCTCGATGCCGCGCACGAAGGTCGCGAAGGGCTTGCCCGGCAACCACTGGGTGGTGGCCTGCTGCTCGATCGCGGTGATGGCCTCGATCTGCCGCGCCGACACGGCCGAGCGGCCCAGGTCGTACAGCCGCAGCATTTCCTTCAACGCCGGCAGCCCGCTGGTGGCCAGCGACAGGTGGTTGAGCGACAGGTGCGACACCAGCCGCCACTGCACGCCCTTGCCGCGCGGCATGCGCAGCGTCTGCGTCGGGCGGCGCAGCATGCGGATCGAGCGCGCCACCGAGTTGCCCTCGATGAACAGGTCGCCGCCGGGCAGGCCGAAGGCCAGCGAGTGCGGCAGGTCGCGGTTGGTGCAGGTGAGGTCGATGCTCAGCGTTTCGGTCTGCGGCAGCGAGGGCTGGAAGTCGATGTCGACGATCGAGAGCTCGGTCTCGTAGCCCGGGCTGCGCTGCGCCACGAGTTCATTGCGCCGCGCAAACCAGTAGTGCTCGGCCTCCTTCGGATGCTCGCCGTGGTGCAGCGAGTAGAAGGGCCGGAACTCGATGTACGCGTCGCCCTCGGCGGTCTGCTTCACGAGCTTGACCGAGTCGATGCTGTAGACCTCGAAGCCGAAGGCGCGGCGCGCGTCGGCCACCACCGGGTAGGCGGCGGCGGCGTGCGTGACACGGATCGGGTCGCTGCGCTGCTTGAAGAGGTTGATGACGGGCGTGCAGCCCAGGCGCAGGTTGCGGCTGGACACGCCCTCGAGCAGCCGCGCCGTGGGCGAATCGGCGCGCACGCCGGTCATCACCAGGTGCAGCGTGATCGAGCGGCACGAGCCGATGTGGCGCAGCGCGTTCGCCAGGTCGATGTCGACGAAGTTGAACTTCTCGGGGAACGCGAAGTACTCGCTCAAGAGGCGGTACGCGGGGTGCGAGCGCGCCGGCAGTTCGATGAGCGCGTCGGCCTCCTCGAAGCCGACCGGGTGCAGCGCCTCGCCCTGCACCAGCGTCCACTTGCCGCTGCGCTCGGGCTCCACGAAGACGGCGGTCGTCTTCAAAAAGATGGCGTCGGCCAGCGCCGTGGCCAGCGATGGCTCGGCGTCGATGAAGGTGCGCAGGCGCGCCAACGTGAGCGCCAGGGTGCCGAGCGACTTCTGCTCGCCGGTGGCCTCGAGCGTGACCGAGAGGCAGCCCGTGGCGTTGCGCGGCAGCGAGGCCTGCGCAGGCGCATTCACCACCGAGTGATAGACCACGTTCGACACCTGCACCGCCGCCAGCGTGACGTCGTACACGCTGCGAAAGCGGCAGGCGCCGCCGCGCACCGGCTGCGAGGTGAGCTCGGTGCCGCGCGCGATGGTGACGGGCTTGCTGAGCTTGGCGAGCGCCGCGCCGCCGGCGTCGAACTGCGCGATGGAGCACGACGGAAAGGGCCGCAGGTAGTGCGGGTACATCACCTCGAGCAGCGCTTCGGTGAGCTCGGGGTAGTCGTCGTCGAGCTTCTTGCTGATGCGGGCCGTGAGCAGCGCGAACGACTGGATCATGCGTTCGACGTGCGGGTCTTCGCTGGCGTCGGCCGAGATGGCCAGGCGCGCGGCGATCTTCGGGTAGCCCTTGGCGAACTCCTGCGAGTAGCCGCGCAGGAAGGCCAGCTCGCGTTCGTAGAAGGGCAGCAACTCGTCCATGGTGTGCGTCGTGTGCGCGGATCGTGGCGCTAGGCGTACCGGCTCTTGCCGGTGCCGCGGGTGATGGAGTACTGCAGCGTCGTGGGCTGCAGCATGGCGTCGAAGTTCACCGGCTCGGCCAGCTCCGGCAGCACGAGCAAGGCGGTGATTCCGAAATAGAGCATGTGGGTACTGGCCTGGCCGTCGACCTCGAGCGACACCGAGACATCGCGCAGGCGCGACTCGTGGCGCGCAATGGCCTGCTCCAGCGAGCGGCAGATGAACGAACGGTCGTAGTGGCTGGCCAGGCTCAGGCCCGAGAAATCGCTCAGGCCGTAGGTCATGACGGAACGCCGGCACTCGGGGTAGGCCTGGAGCTTGGCGTCGTCGAAGACCATGCGCGTGTTGAGCAGGGATTCGAGGTCGCGTGCGACCACGTTCTTGACCTCGTCAAGCGACAAGTGCCGCAGCACCGGCGAAGCCGGCCCGCGCCAGTCGTCATCGAACAGCTTGTCGAGCAGGCCCGGTTCGAATCCTGTCATGGGTCACTCCCTGTCTCTCGCGTCGGACAACGGGCAAGGCGCCGCGCGAGGGGCGCGGCGCCAAAAAGAAACCGCGGCCTGCGCCGCGGTCGTCATTGCCCGACTGGCGTCAGACCGAGTAGGTCTTGTCGTTCTTCGTGAGGCTCCAGGCGCCTTGCGAGTTGCCGCCCTGGTTGCCGCCGATCTTCTGCTGCGTGTACTTCCACTGCACGGCGGCGTACTTCAGCGAGAAGGTCTCGCTCGGCACGCTGGCCACGTCGGTGCTCACGACCTTCGGGTTCACGCTGGCGATCAGCACGTACTTGAGCTTGATCTCCATGTACTGCACGCGCTTGCCTTCGCCGTCGGCACGGTAGAACTGCACCGTGACTTCGTCGAAGGTGGTGCCGCCCGACGCGTGCTGGTACAGCAGCGGGCTGACGACGTCCATGTCCTTCGTGAAGATCATCTCGCCGTGCTCGCAGCGCTCGGCGGTGTGGCCGCCGGCGGTCGACGCGGTGGCCGAGCGCGGTTGCACGATGCTGTGCTGCCACGAGCTGACTTCGATCCAGTCCTTGTGGTCCTTGTCCTGCGACTCGCCGTTGATGGCCGGGCTGCCGAACTTGACGTAGATATCTTTCATGTTTCTTCCCCTTCTTGATTGATTGATTACTGACAGTTAACGTGTTGCAGCACGGCCCCTCGGCCGCGCACCCGATCTGCCTCCTTACTTATTCACTGACTTCGGCAGATCGGCGACCAAGCGCAGTGAAATAGACAGTTCATCCAGCTGGAAGTGCGGGCGCAGGAACGCGACCGCGCGGTACACGCCGGGCCGCCCGGGCACTTCGCCGACCTGGATGGCGGCTTCGCGCAGCGGGAACTGGGCCTTCTGTTCCTGCGTCGCGTTGTCGTCGAGCAGCACGTACTGCGCGATCCAGCGGTTCAGGAACTGTTCGACGTTGTGCGCCGAGGCAAAGCTGCCGATCTTGTCGCGCATCATGGCCTTGAGGTAGTGCGCGATGCGGGACACCGAGAAGATGTACTGCAGCTGCGCCGAGAGCACCGCGTTGGCGTTGGCGCTGTCGGTGTTGTACTTCTTGGCCTTCTGCAGCGACTGCGCGCCGAAGAACGCCGCGTAGTCGGAGTTCTTGCAGTGCACGAGCGGAATGAAGCCCAGGTCGCTGAGCTCTTTTTCGCGCCGGTCGGTGATGGCGATCTCGGTCGGGCACTTCAGGGCGATCTCGCCTTCGTCGGTCTTGAAGGTGTGCGTGGGCAGGTCTTCGACCAGGCCACCACCTTCCACGCCGCGGATGGCCGCGCACCAGCCGAAGTCGTCGAACGCGGCCGTCAGGCGCGTGGCGAAGGCCCAGGCGGCGTTGCACCAGAGGTACTTGGCGTGGTCGGTGCCGTCGACGTCTTCGACGAAGTTGAAACTGTCGACCACCGTGCCTTCGCGCGGGTGGTAGGGCAGGCGCCCGAGGAAGCGCGGCAACGTGAGGCCGACGTAGCGCGAGTCTTCCGAATCGCGGAACGACTTCCACTTGGCGTACTCGACGGTGTCGAACACCTTGGCCATGTCGCGCGGCTTGCCCAGGTCGGCAAAGCTTTCCAGGCCCAGCAGCTCAGGCGAGGCCGCGCCGATGAAGGGCGCGTGCGCGGCAGCGGCCACGTGCGCCATCTGGTCCAGGAAGTACATGTCTTCGGGCTGGCGCGTGACGTCGAAGTCGCCCACCAGCGCACCGAACGGCGCACCGCCGAAGGTGCCGAATTCTTCTTCGTAGACCTTCTTGAACATCGCGCTCTGGTCGAACTCGACGGCGGCCTTGAAGTCGCGGATCAGGTCGCGCTTGGTGGCGTTGATGACCTTGATCTTCAGCATGGTGCCGGTCGGCGTTTCCTTGACTAGGTACTCCAGGCCGCGCCAGGTGCTCTCCAGCTTCTGGAACTCGGGCGCGTGCATCACGGCGCTGAGTTGCGCGGAGATGAGCGCGTCCAGGTCGGCCACGCGCGCGTCGATCATGGCCGACACGTTGTCGGAGACGATCACCGAGCCTTCGAGGACCTGGCTGACGAGTTCGCCGATGAGGTCCTTGGTGCGCGTGTGTTCCACGTCGGACTTGGCGACCTTGCTCTTCTCGACGATCTGGTCGAGCAGGTCGACCGAGGCCTCGGACGAAGCGGCACCGCTCGATGCCGAAAGTGCTTGCGCGGTCATGTTCAGCTTTCGTCCTTCTTGCCGGCGCTCTGTCCCAGGCGCTGGAGTTGCTCGGTGTTGTTCAGCACGTCGGCCAGCAGGTCTTCGAGCTTGCTGTTGCCGGCCATCTTGTTGCGCAGGTCGGCCAGCTTGGTGCGCGCGTCGAGCAGGCGCTTGAGCGGCTCGATCTGCTCGACGACGGCTTCGGGCGAGAAGGCGTCCATCGAGTTGAAGGTGAGGTCGACACCGAAGCTGCCGCCGCGCCCGTCCAGCTTGTTCGGCACCTGGAAGGCGGCACGCGGGGCCACGCCCTTCATGACGTCGTCCATGTTGTCGCGGTCGATGTTGACGAACTTGCGGTCCTTGAGCTTGGGCTGCTCGACCTCGGACTGGCCCGCCAGGTCGGCGATCACGCCGACGACGAAAGGCAATTCCTTTTTCTCGATGGCGTCACCGAGTTCCACGTCGTACGTGAGTTGCACGCGCGGCGGGCGCACTTTTTGGAGACGCTTCTGCACGCTCTGTCTTTTGGTCGCCATAAGCTTCAATACCTTCGCAATAGGACTGAGAAACGAATTAAAAAGTTGTACGACCCATTTCCAGATCGCACGCCCATTCGTTAATACATTGGTTTAAAAACCAATTCAAAAACCGGACAATTACTTGAGCGCGTCAAATGGATTGCCGCCCCCCGCGCGCGGGGCAGGCGCGGCAGGTGCCGGGCGCGGCGCGGCGACCGGGGCGGGCCGTGCGGCGGCGACCGGGGTCGGCGCGGCGGACGATGACGACGAGGGCGCGGGTGCCGGGCTGGGGGCCGCGGCGCGGCGCGTGGGTGCCGGCTTGGCTTCGGGGCCGGCGGGCACCAGGACCGACAGGCCCAGGGTTTCGCGCAGCAGGGCGGCCAGGCGGTAGGCATCGGCGTTGGCGTCGCCGCTCAGGCTGCTGTCCTTGCCCAGGTCCTCGATGGAGCGGGCCGCCAGGCGCAGGCCGCCCACGGCGGTGATGCTCTTGGCCTGCCGGCTGGAGGGGTCGCGGCGCAGCGACTCCTCGGCGGCCGAGATGGCCAGGCTGTAGCGGCCTTCGTTGAAGTAGATCTGCGCGATGCGCGACCACGGCTCACCGCGGGTCGGGTTGTCGGTGGCGAGCTGCTGGTACTGGCGGATGACGGGCGCCTTGTCGCCAGTGGCGGCTGCCGCGGCGGCATCGACCTCGGCCAGGCTCTTGTTGTAGGCCGCGGTGGCCTGGGCAACGGCCGCGTCCGGCGTGGTGGTACAGGCCGACAAAAAGACGGTGCTCGCAATGGCACCGGCAATCATCGTGCGCGACATGATTTTTCGAATCGACACATTCCCCCCTGATCTGACTTTTTAGCAGGCCGCAATCATTCATTAAATTGCGACCGTTGACAATAACAATACACGATACTACAGCCGCGTGGATGGCAAATGACGGGGCGGATTAATGCTAATTTCCTAATCGAAAGTCATTTTCGAAATCGGTTAATCCTATTTGGTCCATCGAAATATTGTTACGGCTCGCTTTTAATGAAAATATTAATTACATCTGGCGCGCTGCTGGCCGCGTTGATGCTCGGCGGGTGCAGCTCGCCGGCGCTCACGATCGCCAACATCGCGCTCGAGGCGAGCGGACTGAAGAAGCCCGAGCTGCCCGAGTCGCAAAAGCCCCCGCGCAAGGTGACGATGTCGATCGCCGCGGGCAAGAACCTCAACGCCGACGGCCGCAACCGCCCGCTGTCCGTGGTGATGCGCATCTACAAGCTGAAGGAAACGACGGGCTTCTACCAGTCGTCCTTCGACGCCTTCGTCACGCCGGGGCGCGACAAGACGCAGCTGGGCGACGACCTCGTCGAGAGCCGCGAGATCACGCTCATTCCCGACCAGCAATACACCTGGACCGAGATGGTTCCGCGCACCGCCAACGCGGTGGCCGTGGTGGTGCTGTTCCACTCGCCCGATGCGCAGCGCTGGCGCTTCGCCTTCAACGCCGCGGACGCCGAAAAAACCGGCATCGTGATGGGCGCGCATGCCTGCGCGCTCACCGTCACGACAGGCGCGGTGGTGGGCCAGCAGAACGCACAAGGCGCGGCCCCCACGGGCGCGCTCAACCTGTTGGGGCCGGTAACTTGCCGGCCCTCGCCCGCCTGATCTGCAGCGACGGCGGGGCCGTTCAAGTCGACACGACGATGCGATACATTCAAAAAAAATTGTGGGGAGTTGATCCGACGTGAGCTATGCAGCCAAGGTCCTCTGGGGAGAGGGCTTGTTTCTACGCCCCCAGCATTTCCAGCGCCAAGACGCGTACCACGAGGCGCGCCTGCGCGCCACGGCGCAGACGCTGCATCCGTACTTCTGGGGCGTGCGCTCCATCAGCTTCGACCTCGATGCGCTGGCCAGCGGCATGCTGCGCGCCTCGCAGCTGTCGCTGGTGTTCCCCGACGGCGAACCGTACGCGGCGCCGCAGGCCGACGCGCTGCCCCCGCCCATCTCGCTGGACACGCTGAGCCCGGGCCAGAACGAGATCACCTTCTACCTCGTGCTGCACCCGGTGAAGGAGCTCGGCAAGAACTACACCGACCCCAACGAAGAAGGCTTTGCCGCGCGCTACACCAGCGACGCGACGCAGTCGCTCGACCTGTACACCAACGCCGTGAGCGCCGAGGTGGTGTTCCTGCGCAAGAGCGTGAAGCTCTTGGCCGACACCGAGCCGCGCGAGCAGTTCGTGTCGATCCCCGTGATCCGCATCCGCCGCACCGCTGCGGGCGGCTTCGAGATCGACCGCAGCTTCGTGCCGCCGTGCACCAGCATCGACGCCTCGCCCACCGTGTTCCAGCAGCTGCGCCGGCTGCTCGACGTGCTGCAGGCCAAGGTCAATTCGCTGTACGGCATTCACCGTGAGCCAAGCAAGAACATCATCGAGTTCCGCTCGGGCGACATCGCCTCGTTCTGGCTGCTGCACACGGCCAACTCGGCGTTCGCCTCGCTCTCGCACCTGTTCCATCACCCGTCGCTGCACCCGGAGCGCCTGTTCCAGGAACTGCTGAGCCTGGCCGGCGCGCTGATGACCTTCGCCAAGACCTACTCGCTGAACGACCTGCCGGTGTACGACCACGAGAAGCCCGGCCCGGCCTTCGCCGAGCTCGACCGCATCGTGCGCGACCTGCTCGACACCGTGATCTCCACGCGCTACTTCGCCATTGCGCTCACCGAGACGCGCAACGCCTTCTACCTGGGGCGCCTGGACTCCGGAAAGATCGACGAGAAGACCGTGTTCTACATGTCGGTCACCGCCAGCATGCCGGCCGCCGAGCTGGCCGAGGTGGTGCCGCAGCGCTTCAAGATCGGCGCGCCCGAAGACGTCGACAAGCTGGTGCTCTCGGCCATGCCGGGCGTGCGCATCGTCTACGCACCGCAGGTGCCGCCGGCCATTCCGATCCGCGCGGGCGCCTGCTACTTCTCCATCGACAGCAAGAGCCAGCTGTACGACCGCATGCTGCAGGCGCAGAGCGTCACCATCTACGCGCCGGCCGGCATCCCCGACATGCAACTCGAACTGATCGCCGTGACCGGCTGATCACCCGCCCGATCGTATGAACACCACCACCCTCAACAAGGCCCCTTCCCTGCTGGGCGCCGACGCGCCGCCCGCCTCGTTCACGCCGGCCGGCGTGGCGCCCGACGCCGACTCCAGCCTGCTCGACCTGCTGTACGACGGCTTCGTGATGCTGTTCCTGCTGAAGAAGAAGCAGCAGCCGGCCACCACCGAGCAGTTCCTCACGGGCATCCGCAACTACCTGGGCGAGTTCGAGCGCAACGCGCGCAAGCTCGACGCCACGGCCGAGCAGATCCACGCGGCCAAGTACGCCTTCTGCGCCACCGTCGACGAGTTCGTGCTCTCGGCGCCCGAGTTCGCCATCCGCTCCGAATGGGAGCGCCGGCCGCTGCAGCTCACGCTGTTCGGCGACCAGCTGGCGGGCGAGAACTTCTTCAACATGCTCGAGGTCGAGCGCGCGCACGGCGCCGCGCGCATCCAGACGCTCGAGGTGTTCTACATGTGCCTGCTGCTGGGCTTCCAGGGCAAGTACGCCATCGACGGCACCGAGAAGCTGGCCTACCTCACGGCGCGCGTGGGCGACGAGATCGCCAACGCGCGCGGCAAGCGCACGCCCTTCGCGCCGCACTGGCCGCTGCCCGACCTGATCTCGCACTCGCTCAAGCGCGAGGCGCCGCAGTGGGTGGTGGCCGCGCTGTTCGCGCTCATCGGGCTGCTGGGCTTCATCGGCCTGTCGGCGCACCTGGGCAGCACCACGCAGGGCGCGCTCGCGAGCTACCAGGACATCGTGAAGCTCGGCCCGCGCCAGGCCAACCTGACGATCTCGCTGCCATGACCACGGCCGCGACGAACCGCCTCGACCTCGCGGCCCTGCTGGCCCCGATCTCGGAGGCCAAGCCCTGCGGCGAGGACATGCTGTTCTCGCGCGAGTTCGACGCCATCCAGGAAGCGCGCAAGCACGACGATCCCTCGCTCGAACAGGGCGAATGGGTCATCGAGCTGAAGGAGGCCAACTGGCCTTTCGTAATTTCGGAGTGCGAGAAGCTGCTGCGCGCGTCCACCAAGGATTTGCGACTGGGCGTGTGGCTCACCGACGCGCTGGCCAGCCAGCGCGGCTTCGAGGGACTGGCCGACGGCTACCGCCTGCTCAGCGGCCTGTGCCGCCAGTACTGGGACGAGCTGCATCCGCAGCCCGAGGGCGGCGACATCGAGATGCGCATCGGCACCGTCACCTGGCTGATCTCGCGCTCGGTCGAGCTGCTGCAGCGCGCGCCCATCGTGAGCGACGGCCACACCGGCCACAGCGCGCTGGTCTGGGAGACCGCGCTGGCGCTCGACCAGGCCATCCGCCGCACGCCGGCGCAGGCCGACGAGCTGCAGCGCAACAAGGTGACGCTCGAGCAGTTCGACCGCCTGCGCCGCGCCACGCCCGCGAAGTTTTTGCAGAAGACGCACCGCGACGTGCAGGCCTGCGAGCAGGCGCTGGCCGAGTTCGAGGCCGTGTTCGACGAACGCACCGCTTCCAACGGCCCGAGCTTTCGCGCCGCGAAGGACGCGGCCGCGGCCATCCGCCAGGCCGTCGAGCGTTTTGCGCGCGAGGCCGGCGTGCCGATCGACAACGGCGCGGCGCCGCAAGCCACCGCCGCTGCACCGGCCGCCAGCGCACCGGCTGCCCCGACCCGCATCGAACCCGTCTTCGACGCCGCCATGCCCCATTCATCTCCCACCTACCACGCGGCGGTGCATGTGCCCGCCGCGCTGCCGCCCGGCATCCGCAGCCGCGCGCAGGCCATCGCGCAGCTCAAGGAAGTGGCGGCCTATTTCGAGCAGACCGAGCCTTCGAGCCCGGCCGCCTACATGGCGAACAAGGCCGCGCGCTGGGCCGACATGCCGCTGCATGCGTGGCTGCGCAACGTGATCAAGAACGAGCAGGAGCTGGCCCAGTTGGTGGACCTGCTCGACCTGCCCAAGGGCGACGACGAGTCGCGCTGACTTCGCGCCTTCGCGCTGAGTGAAAGAAGAAAGGCCCGCGTTGCGGGCCTTTCTTCTTTAGCGTCCGACCCGGAACTCGATGCGCCGGTTGCGCGAACGCCCCTCGTCGGTCGCGTTGCTCGCCACCGGCTGGTCCGGGCCCACGCCCGAGGTCGTGAGCGTCATCGGGTCGATGCCCTTGCCCACCAGGTAGCCCTTGACCGACTCGGCGCGCGACTGGCTCAGCGCCAGGTTCGACGCGCGGTTGCCGGCGTTGTCGGTGTGGCCCACCACCGCCACCGACTTGTTGGTGAGCTTCTGCAGGATCGGCGCCATCTCGTCGAGGATGGCGCGGCCCTTGCCCGTGAGCGTGGCGCTGCCCAGTTCGAACTCGATGGTGCGGTTGGCCAGCGCCTGGTCGACCGCGATCTGCTCCGACGCGGGCACGCGCAGGCTGTTCTTGATGGTGTAGGTCGGGTTGAGCGAGTTCGCCATGTCGCTCACGATCTTCTGGCGCAGCGACTCGTTGCCGACCTCGCCGCTGAGCGCCATCTGCGTGCCCTCGATCTGGAGCTGGCCGCGGTGGATGTCCTTGAGCGAGGGCGTGATCAGCCGCTGCACGTTGGCGCTCCAGTTGGCCGGCATGCTGACGGTGTTCACCACCTCGATCTTGTCGATCACGCCGCTGGGGCCGTAGACGCGGCGCAGCGCCTCGATGACGGCGATGCGCGTGGCTTCATCGGGCACCTGCCCGCCGGCCACGACCGGCTCGCCCTTGCCGACGGCCGCGGCCGTGGTTTCGACACGGGCGGCGGCGGCGCCCGCCGCCGGTTGTTGCTGCTGTGGTTGCTGGGCCTGCACGGCCGGCACGAGCGCGAGCCCGCAGGCCATGGACAGCACGAGAACGCGCAAAGAACAATTCATGACCGTGTCATTCCCCGATGAAGACTTCGCGAAAGGCGGTGAGCACGATGTCCAGCGGCAGCTGCGGCTGGTCGAGGTAGCTCACCAGCTTGAACATCGCGTAGTTGCTGTGGATGGTGTCCTCGACCCACTCCGGGTTGTCGATGTCGATGTTGTGCTCGGTGTAGACCTGCGGATGCAGCACGCTTTGCAGGCTGCGCGGCGACAGGCCGTTGAAGCCGATCACCAGCCGCGAACGGCCGTCGATCTCGGTGACCAGCAGCACCAGCTCGAAGTCGGCCTTGGCCAGGAACTGCGACACCATCTCGAGCCAGAAGGTGGCGATCAGCGAGCGGTCGACCGGGTCGCGCGGCAGCGGCAGCGTGAGCCCCTTTTCCAGGTGCGACACCGCGCTGGCCATCACCGGCTGCAGCAGCAGGCCCAGCGCCAGGATGGCGCGGCGCAGCGACACCTTGTGGCCGTCGAAGTTGAGCATCTGCTCGATGCGCAGCAGGCTGGTGTCGCGCGTGAATGCCGCATAGGTGGCGCGCGAGGCCGACTTCTTGAAGCCGGTCTCGATGGCCGGGTCGATGGCCTCGAACTTCTTCAGCTCGTTGTCCAGGTCGGTGCCGGCCGCCAGCGACTGCACCTGCACCGCCATGCGGTCCCAGTAGGGGCCGATGAGCATCGGCGCGCCGCGCATGAAGTCGAGCGCCTCGTCCACGTCCACCGAGGTGGCCGCCAGGAACGGGTAGCGGCGCGACGACTCGTCGCGGCTGGGGCGCACGTGCCCCGCAATGGCCACGCGGCTGCGTGAGCCCAGGCACACGAAGTGCATCGGCGCGGCGTTGTCGTAGATCAGCTTCCAGCGCGGGTCTTCCGACAGCATCTCCATGGTCTGCGACAGCCAGTGGTCGAACACCTTGATGAGCTGCGGGTTGTACAGGCCCTTCACGAAGTCGCCGCGACCGGGCAACTTGCCGAAGTAGCACAGCTGTTGTGGCGCGCTCATTTGCCTGCTCCCCCTGCCTGCACCGGCGCCTGGGCCGGTGCCTGAACCGCTGCGGGTGCTGCTGCGCGCGGCACACCGATCTCCGCGACCGTCGACGGCAGCACCGTGCCGCGCAGGCCCTTGCCCTGCGGCGAATCGCCGCCCGAACCGGCCGACTGCGTGTTCTGGATCACGCGCAGCTTGACGGTCACGCTCGCGTTGTCGCGCGCCCATGTGAGCTCGAAGCTGCCGTCGGGCAACTTGGTGCGCTGCGCCGTGCTCAGCAGGCGCTCCAGGCCGAAGTTGCCCGGCTCGTTGATCAGCTCGACCGTGCGCCCGTCGAAGGTCACGGCGGTGATCTTCGCGCCCGGCGTGCCCTGTGCGTTGGGCCAGACGAAGTTGGACCACTGCGGCGGCGTGTTGCGGTAGCGCAGCTGCTGGCCGTCGATCTCGACCATGTATTCCGTCAGGCCCGACACGGGCTGCGGCAGGATCTGGAACAGCGTCTGCGGCTGCGCACTGCCCCCGGCCCCGGCCGCGGCACCGCCCGACAGCGGCGCCACCCACTGCGCGAAGCCGTTCACGAAGTCGGGGCTCAGCGTGAGGCCCTGGTCGCCCCAGGCGCGCGGCGACAGCAGGTCGCCGCGGCGGATCACCAGCGAGCCCAGCGTGGTCGTCACGAACTTGCCGATGGCGCCTTCAGGTCCGAAGAACTGCGCGATTTCCGCCGGCGAGGCCTCGATCTTCGCGCTCGCCGAGAACGGGTACTTGGTGGCCAGCGACTGCTGGAAGGGCTGGTGCACCTGCGCGCTCCAGATCTTGTTGACCTCCACCGCGGTCGGCTGCACCGTCACCGCGTAGGCCTGCAGCAGCGGGCGCACCAGCAGCGGACGCAGCGCCTGGCGCTGTGCGGCGTCCATGCCGGTGAGCATCTGCTCGTCGACGTACTTGAGCGCATCGGCCAGCTCGGAGCCGTTGCCCTCCAGCGTCTGCTGCATGAGCTGGCGCGCGCCCGGACCGGGGTCGCCCTGGTTCTTGATCTGGTTGAAGCGCCCGCGCAACTTGGACAGTGTGCCCAGGTAGCCGCGCAGCAGCGAGGTGTTGTCGCGCTCGACCACCAGGCGCGCCACGCCCGCGAACTCGCGCCCGATCGGGCCCATCGGGATTTCCGTGGCGCCGCCGTTGAGGTCGACGTTCACGTTCACCTGCGACGGCGTGGCGCGGCTGAAGAGGCGCTTGAACCAGTTGAAGGCCCCGGTGCGCGCCTGCTGCAGGCCGGCGTTGACCAGCGAGGGGTTGTCCCACGAGGTCTGGTCGTACACGGTGTCGAAGACCTTGCGGATCGGCGAGTTCTGCGGGTCGCCCAGCTGGTTCATCGCCACCACGGCCTGCTCGAAGCTGCCCATGTCCTTCACCGCGATGCCCTGCAGGAAGCGCTGCCACTCCTTGGCGTACTCCAGCTTGTACATGGTGGCCAGCGTCTTGCGGATCTGCTCCGGGCTGCCTTCGAGCGTCAGGTCGTCGTTGCCGGCGACGTTGAGCACCCAGTCCTTGCTGGAGGTTTCCTTGTTCGCGGCGTCGCGGATCGCGTCGTCCACGTACTGCTGCCAGGCCTCGCGCGTGAACGCGCCCGAGATGGCGACGCTGCCGGCGAGGGTGCCTTCGGCTTCGGCGCTGCTGGCCGTGGCCCCGAGGATGCGCGCCACGGTCATCGGCGCGAAGCGCGTGGAGGCGCGCGCCTTGATCTCGGCGTACACGCGTTCGCGCGCCGGCATGCCGCGCACCACGCGGCGCAGGTTGTCGCGCGTCTGCTCGACCAGCGCCAGGTTGGTGTCGGCCAGCGCGGGCCAGTTGTCGTCGCCCACGCGGCGCAGGTAGAAAGTGATCATGCGCTCAGCGTCACGGATGACCGCCGCGCGCGGCATGTCGCCGCGGTTGCTCTCGAGCCAGCCGCGCCAGAAGCGCGAGATCTGGTCGGTGAGGTGCGCCGTTTCCACCTGCCGCTTGTCGGACAGCATGAGGTAGGTCTTGAGCGCGTTGTAGGCGTCCTGCACGTCGGCCGGCGAGGAGCCGGCGTACAGGCCGCCGCCTTCCGGCACTGCGGCGGGTGCCGTGGTGGTCGCGGCACCGGCGACCGGCAGCGGCGCGGGCGATGTACCGCCCGTCAGTGCGGCCACCGCGTCGGCGCGCTTCAGGCGGTCGGGGTGCGCGTTGACCTCGCGCAGGAAGGCCTGCAGGTTGTCCGACACCGGCGCGAGCATCAGCTGCTTCACGCCGCCGTAGTACTCGGCCACCAGCTTGTCTTCGAGCTGGTTGCCCTGGTACAGGCCCAGCGACAGCGACAGCGGCCGGTCGTTGCGGAATTTCTCGAGCTGCTCGATGCGGTCCTGCAGGATGCCCAGCGCCTCGAAGCGCGTGCGCAGGCCGTTGTCGCTGGCCTGCAGCTTGACCACCTTGTCCAGGTCGGCCTGCACGTTCTCCACCAGCTGGCGGTTGCCCAGGTACGACCAGGTCCAGCCGCCCAGCAGCAGGCCCAGCACGGCGACGAAGGCGAAGAAGCTCACGTAGCGCACGCGCGCCTTCACGGGGCTGGAGAACTGCCGCACCGTCTTCTTGTCGGCAAAGATCACCTTGGAGAACAGGTCGCGCAGGAAGAACCCGTTCTGCGAATAGATTTCCTTCGACTTGGTGGCCGCGTTGCTCAGCGTGAGCCCGAAGCGCTTGGCAATGCGCTCGGTCGACAGGCTGCGCATCGTGCCCTCTTGCAAGGCGCTGGTGAAGTAGAAGCCGCGGAACACCGGCTTGTGCTGGAACGGGTTGCTCTCGAACAGCGTGGCCAGGAAGGCGCGCAGCGCGGGCTTGATGGCCGCGAACTCGAGCGGAAAGATCAAGAGCTCGGGCGACGGATCGCTGCTGCGGTGGTTCGCGAAGTGCGAGACGCTGATTTCCTTCAGGCCCATGTAGAGCTCGTCGAAGCGCTTGTCGAACAGCGCCACGGCGTCCTGCTTCTCGTCGCCGTCGTAGGGCAGCGAGGCGCCCCACACACGGTCGCGCTCCATCTTGTCGCTGTCGCCGAAGAATTCTGCAAAGCCGGTGATCAGGTCGGCCTTGGTGAACATCACGTAGACCGGCGCGAACACTTCGAGCCGCTCGGTGAGTTCCTGCATGCGCTGGCGCAGGTTCTTCGCGAGCTGGATCGCGAAGTCGGGCCGGCTGCCGATCAGCTCGGGAATGCTGGCCGTGATGATGATGCCGTTGATGGGCGCCTTCGGCCGGTACTTCTTGAGCAGGTCGAGGAAGCCGAACCACTCCTTGCGGTCTTCCTGGTGAATCGAGTAACGCCCCGCCGTGTCGAGCACGATGCCTTCGGTGGTGAAGAACCAGTCGCAGTTGCGCGTGCCGCCGATGCCCTGGATCACCGCGTTGCCCTTGTCGGCGAACGGGAACTGCAGGCCCGAGTTCAGGATGGCGCTGCTCTTGCCCGCGGCCGGGTTGCCGATGACCATGTACCAGGGCAGCTCGTACAGCGCCTCGCTGCCCGACATCTGACCGATCTTCGAGGTCTTGATGGTCTTCACCGCCTCGACCATGCGCCCGCGCAGTTCGTCGATCTCGGCCTTGCGCTCGGGGTCGCTGTCACGCACGGCGGCATCGGCCTGGTCCTCGAGCATGTCGCCGAGCTTGCGGTTGGCCGCGCGCGTGCGCATGCGCCGCACGAACCACACCAGCAGCCACAACAGCAGCAGCAGCACGAAGATGCCGACGGCCCAGATCGCGCCGACTTCGAGCGTCTGCGCCCCGAGCAGCAGGAACGCGCCGAGCGCGATGGCGCCGATCACCGACAAGGTGCGCGGATCGGCCAGGAAACTGAAAAATCGCCGCATAGAAGTTTCTGGAATCGGTCCTGTTTAAGTAGCGGGTGACGCGGGGCTCGCCGGGCCGGCCAGGAGGGCCGTTCGGGCGAGCGCGTCCTGCACGGAAATGGCGAGCACATGCCGTGCATCGCGCGCGGCCAGGTGGCACGCGAGCACGACGGCGCTCATGTCGGCCGCGGCCCCCAGGTGACCCAGGGTGGCGCAGACAGAGAGGTTGTTTTCGAAGGGCACGTGCGGCAGCCGCTCCTGCACGAGCTTGGCCACTTCGGTGACGCGGCTGGTGCGGTGGTCGGCGTCGCTCACGACCCAGTCGACCTGGGCGGTCTCGAGAGCCGACGTAGCCATCAGATGTTGGGCAAAGCGATCGAGCAAGCTCGCATCGGGCGTGCGCGCGGTGTCGGCCGAGGCCTCGCGCTGGCCGCTTGCGCTGCGCGACAGGCGCACGGCGTCGGGCGGCGCCAGCAGCGCATCGCCGGCACGCACGAGCAGCAGGCCCGCGGCGGCTTCGCCGGGCACGCGGCCCTTGCGGCGCGTGGTGGTGTACAGCAGGCCGTCGGCCTCCCAGCGCGCGATGCTGGCTTCGGACACCGAGGAGTCGGCCGCCAGCGCGATCCACAGCGCAGGCCGCTGCTCGCGATGCAGCGACAGGCTGATGCGGTCGAGCAGCGCCATGGCCGACACGCCGTCTTCGCTCTTGAAGCAGTCGACGAGCCAGCGCTGCGACGCATCGCCCTCGCGCACGCGCTGCTGCACCCACTGCGTGGCGAGCACGCGTTCGCTCTCGCTCCAGGCACCCGGCAACAGCAGCGAGAGGTTCAGCTGCGGCGCCGCCGCCGGCCCCGGGATGACGCCGCCGCTGGACACGAAGCGCCCGGGCGCGCGCACCGCGAGCGCATCACCCGCGTTGGCGATGGCCTCGGCCGCGGACGCCAGCAGCTCCTGCAGCACGTCGGACATCAGGTGGATGGCGCGCAGCCGGTCGTCAGGCAGCGCATCGATATCGAAAGCTTCACTGCCGGGTTGCAGGCTTTCGCGCAGGTGCTCGCGCAGCTCGTTCTCGTCGATGCCATCGACGCGGCCCGCGATGACGGGGAAGCCTTCGCCGTCACGCAGTTCGGGAACGATCTCTGGCGTCTGCGCCTGGCCGATCGCGGTGGCCACCGTGTCGGCATCGCTGCCGCGCGGCGTGCGAAGGGCGAAGGCGAGCACGGCCATCTGCAGACGCTCCTGCGAAGCCTCGGTTGCTACGGCATTCGATGAGGCCGCGGCGCCTGCGGCCGCTGTTGGCCCAGCTGCGGGCAACGCAGCAGCGGGTGCAGCCGTGAAGATGCGGCGCAGCACCACATAGAAGAGCATCAACGCCAGCGGCAACACCACGAGGTAGAGCGCGATGTCGCTCGTGCTCGGCATGCGCGCCGTGTACTGCCAGTAGACGATCACGAGCACCCACACCGTGATGAACACGGCGCAGGCCAAAAGAACGGGCTTGATCAGTCGCGACAGCATCCGGAGTTTTCGAACGCCTGGGTCACGCGAGGGCGATGGCGATGGCAGCGGCCCACGCGGTCGCGTGACCGCATGCCATGCCTGCAGCCGAAGAAGGAGACACCGCCGTCATTCGGACGCGGAAGCGATCTGGCTGGACAACAGCCTGCAACCGCAGGCCGCCCGGTCGCCGTGGCGCGCCACGCGCCGGCCATCGATCGACACGCAGTCGCTGCCCGTCACGATGGGGTTGATGCCATGGCCGGGCCGCGGGCACGACACCATGTCGCCGATGCGCGCCACGCGCCGTTCATCGATGTGCGTGTTTTCGGATGCGGTGATCACGAAGCCACCGTGGTCGGTCTTGTCATGCAGAACGATCCACGGGCGGTCGTTGTCCGCCTCGGGTTGATCCTCACCCATTTGAACTCTCCCCCTTGATTGCCTCGTGGTGTGCCGGTGCGACAGATGTCGTCTCGGCATTCAGTTGCGTGACAATTTAAATCCCGGCTTGCGGTACTCCACGTGACCGTAATCCCTGAAGGACCATCGACCACCCCACACCAAGCCCACGGACTCGGCCGCTTCGCCATAGAGGCGATAGCCTTCCATGGCCCATGGATCTTTTTCAGAGATCACCAGCTTGCCATTGCGATAGAACGCGTTGTCTGCCGCAAGTCCATACTGATGATAGCTTTGATTGGCCTTCGCCATGGTCACTGTATTGCCCAATGCAGCGAGTTTGGCTTGTCGTTCGGGGCTGCGATAACCCTCGAGCAATGCGAGGTCGTAGCCGTGCTTTTCTTTCATGATCTTGTAGACGAGCAGCAAACGATTACGAAAGTCCGCATCCAGAACAGCCCAGTCCCGACTGCCTTCTCTCGTGAGCGGACGAATCTGCTCCACCTCCGCGGTGGCAAACACCTCGGGCGGCAACGGCTGCGGCGGCACCAGCTGCTCGCCCTTGAGCAAGGCCTCGATCTTCGGGTCGCTTGTGGCGGCCCAGTCGTCGAAGAACAGAACCCGGCCACTTCCGAAAGTCACACTTAACAACACCGGCACGATAAGCAGACCCATGCCCGACAGCAGCAGGTAGCGATGCCTTACGGCAAAAGTACGCACTCCTGATCCGCTGTCGCGCATCAACTGAAAACTTGCTTCGGACACAAAGCCGAGACGGCGTCCTATTCCAATAAAAAAGAATGCAATAGCAGTAGAAATGGAGACCGTCGCTCGCAACACACGGTCACGAAAAGAAGGGAACAAGAAGATGGCAAGTGCTGCCACCATCAAGGCAAAATAACAAAAGAGAGTGAAGAAGATCAACGGTGTTCAATGAGAGCCACTCAATTGTATGAGTCGCTTAAAAATTTGAACCCATCGCACGCAACGCCTTGTTGCATCCCAATTGCGATATCGCGTTGATCACGCACATAAAGCCGAGGGGAGAAATCACATGCCCGCAGCCAGCCGGACCACCCATCCATGATGGGCGCGTCAGACGCCCACAAGGACCGCCCGAGCCTGCTCGGTTCGAGCGCACCCGCCGCGGCCACATCGACCGCCGCACCCGGAGGCGAATCCACGCGGGTGCTCGCACAGTTCGGTGGCCGCGAGAGCGGCGCGCGCTCCTTCTTCGCACGGCCCGGCGTGTGGGCTTCGCTCGCGGTGTTGCTCGGCGTGGCGGGTGCCACGACCTACCACCTGCAATCGAAGCGCGCGGATGCGGCAGCGACGACCGTGGCGGCAGTAACGCCTGCGCCGGTTGCAGCGCCTGTCGCCAAGGAACCACCGAAGCCCGAGACGCCCGTCGCCGCCGCGGCACCGGAGCCCACGCCCGCACGCATCATCGAAGGCGACAGCACGCCGCCGCCGGCACCCCAGCAGCAACAGCAACAACAGGCCTCCACGCCGTTCGCAGCCATCGGTGCGCAGCCCATGGCCGTGCCGCCGGCCGCGAAGCCTGCGCGCGTTGCAGCGGCAGCATCCCCCGCGAAGAAAGCAGGCGCCGACAGCAAGGCCAGCGCCGTTGCCGCAAAGAAACCAGAGCGCATCGCCTCGGGCTCGAAGAAGCCCGTGCGCACGGCCGCGAACGGCAAGCCGGTCAAGACCGCTGCCAACACCAGCAAGGCAACGAAGCCCGCCGCGCGCACCGACCTCGCGCAGACGGCGGCACGGCCGAAGGGGCCCGATCCCGACACCGACCTGCTGACCGCGCTGCTCAAGCGCAGCAAGACCTCCGACCCCGCACCGTCGGCGCAGGCCACTGCCGCAACGGCGGACTGCAAGCCGGGCGCACCTTGCAAGCCTTGAGCATCCGAACCTGAGCGAATTCCCGATGCCATCCGCTGACCGCAGCGCCCTGTGGGCCGAGCTGAGCCAGACGGCGCGGCTGTATCGCCTCGAAGCGCCGAGTGCGTCGTCGTCCTCCAACAGTGCCGCCCGCGAGAGCATCGACGCCCTGCGCGTGGAGGGCTGGGTGCAACGCGAGGCGGTGTCGCAGCTGTTCGAGCTGCGCATCGTGTGCCTGAGCCTGCGCGCGGACCTGGCGCTTTCATCGCTGATCGACCAGCCGCTGACGCTGGTCACTGTGCTGGCCGACGGCTCCATGGGCCGACGCACCGGCCTGATCCGCGCCGTCGAGTCACTCGGCGCCGACGGCGGCCTGGCGCGCTACCGCCTCACGCTCGTGCCCTGGCTCTGGCTGGCCACCCAGCAGGGGCGCAGCCAGGTCTTCCAGCAGCGCAGCGTCGCGGACATCATCGAACGCGTGCTCGCCCCGTACGCCGAGGCCGGCAGCTGGGACTTCTCCTCCGAAGTGAACGGTTTCCTCGCCGACGCCCCCGTTCGCACCTACTGCACCCAGTACCGCGAGAGCGACTACGACTTCTTCTCGCGCCTGCTGGCCGAAGAAGGCCTGGCGTGGCGCATCGAGGAAGACGCCCAGGCCCCGACGGGCCACAAGCTCATCATCTTCTCGTCGAACGACACCCAGCCCGCCGATGCAGGCTCGCCCGTTCGCTTTCACCGCAAGAGCTCCCAGGAACGCAGCGACGCCGTGCAGGCGCTGGTGCGGCGCATGCGCCAGTCGGTGGCCCAGGTGCACCTGAGCGCCTGGAACGTCGACGGCAAGCGCCAGCTCACAGGCAGCGCCCCGGCGCTCTTTCCCGTGGGCGGCAAGAACGCCCCGCGGCTGGAGTACGACGACGTGCTCGGCCTGAACGACCGCAGCCGCGGCTGGGACACCAACCGCACCGTCGAGCGCTACGCCGCATTGATGATGGAAGCGGCCGAATGCCGCGCCGACCTGATGCTGGGCCACAGCACCGTGCGCACCTTGCGCGCGGGCACGCGCCTCGAGATCGACGACGCGCCCGCACTGGGCTTGCAGGCCAGGCCTGCCCTGCTGCTGGACACCATCGAGCACGTGGGCATCAACAACCTGCCCAAGGACACGGCCGCATCGATTGCGGCGCAGCTGGGTGCGCTGACGGAACACCTGGTGTTCGACCAGCCCTGCGCTCCCGTGACGGCCGAGGCCGATGTGTTCGGGCTGGTGTCTGCAGCAGTGGCAACAAGCAACGCTAACAACCTCTACCCGCAGCCCCAGAGCCTGACCACCGCCCAGGCCCAGGGCTATGCCAACAGCTTCTCCGGTGTGCACGCCCCACGCCCCTGGCGCCCGGCCCTGGCCGCGGCCGACGGTGCCCGCCTGCACGCCAGGCCCACGGCCAGCGGCGTGCACAGTGCCATCGTGGTCGGGCCCTCGGGCGAGACCTCGCCCAACGGCGCCGACGAGCTGTACTGCAACGACCGCGGCGACGTGCGCGTGCGCTTCCACTGGCAGAACGGATCGAGCGAGAACGGCAACAGCAACAACAACGGAGACAACGCCCAGGACAACCGCAGCACCCGCTGGATCCGCGTGGCCCAACGCCAGGCCGGCCCCGGCATGGGCTGGCAGTGGCTGCCGCGCATCGGACAGGAAGTGCTGGTCAAGTTCGTCGACCTCGATGTGGACCAACCCGTCATCGTCGGCGCGCTGTACAACGGCCGCGGCGACGGCGGCATCGCCCCCACACCCGGTGGCGCATCGCGCGCCGGTGAGAACAGCGAACAGGGCAGCAACGACAACAACGACGTCTTCGCCCAGGCCAGCAACGCCTCGCCCAGCGCCCAGGCCAACCTCGCGGCGGGCCACGCCCCGCCCTGGCACGGCGCCAGCGCCGACGACAAAGGCCACCGCAATGCAGCGGCCCTGAGCGGCTTCAAGACCAAGGAGTTCGGTGGTGAGGGCTTCAGTCAATTGGTGTTCGACGATTCGAACCAGCAGCTGCGCGTGCAGCTGCACGCCAGCACCGCCCACAGCCAGCTGAACCTGGGCCACCTCATCCACCAGGCCGACAACTTCCGCGGCAGCTTCCGAGGCCAGGGGCTGGAGCTGCGCACCGACGGCTACGCCGCCCTGCGCGGCGGCAAGGGCGTCTTGCTGAGCACGTACCACGGCGCAGGCGGCCAGAAGCTCGAACCTGTGGGCGACTTCGCCGCCGGCATGGCGCTGCTCAAGCAGGTGCAGCAGCTGGGTCAGGCTCTGAGCGATGCGGCCAGGACCCACGAGACCGTGCAGCTGGCCGGGCACATCGGGGCCGGCAAGGCCAACGAATCCCAGCTCGACAAGGAACGCGCGCCGTACGCCGCGATGGAGCGCACCGCCAGCGGCATGGTCGCTGCCGATGCGCTCGATGCCGCCTACACCGATGCAGCAGACAAGGCCATCGCCACCGGCGAGGGCAAGGTGCCCCACACCAGCGATGCAGTGATCGCACTGGCCGCGCGCGGCGGGCTGGCGATGGTGGCGGGCCAGCAGCTGCAGGTCGTCAGCGGCGAGACCGCCACGCTGGCCAGCGGCGGCGACATCAACCTGGCGCTGGCCGACGTGCTGCGCGTGCACAGCGGCCAGGCCATCGGCGTGCTGGCCGGGGCGCAGAAGGCCGATGCAGACACAGGCCTGTCGGTCATCGCGGGCAACGACGACCTGGACTTCCAGGCGCAGCACGACGAGTTGCGCGTGCAGGCCAAGGAGGCCCTGAAGATCGCGAGCACCGACCAGACGGTGGAGTTCGCGGCCAAGAAGAAAATCCGCATCGCGACGGCGCAGGGCGCATCGATCACGCTGCAGGACGGGGACATCACTTTCGAGTGCCCGGGGAAGATCACTTATCACTCGGTGCAGCGGAAGTTGGCAGGGCCGGTGCAGGGGACCTTTCCACTGCCGCAGTTCCCGAGCAGCGTGTGTGTGCCTTGTTTGCTGAAAGCATTGAAATCCGGCAGCGCCTTGGCGGCGGTACGCGTATGAAGGATGCTGTCTTTGCACAGAACCCAACCGACATCGCAGCCTTCAATGCCCAGCTGAACGCCTGCATGCACGGCAGCGACGATGCCGTGCAATGGGCCATGCTCATCGACGATGCATTCGACCACGGCAAGCGTCGGTTCCCTGACATCCCTGGGCAGGTCAATCTCTATCAAGCCGCTGCCTTGGAGGGCCTTGTAACGGTGGCCCCTCGCCTCGTTCCGTTGCAACGCGACGAGGACGGGCAGCGCATGCTGCGACGTGCACTGCAGCATTGCAGCGGGCGCCCCATGTTGAGCGTACTCGCCTGTCGATCGTCCTTGCAGCAACTGCACATGGCGTGGGACCCCTTGCACTGGGTTCAGACCGAAGACGGGCAGGCGCTCCTGCTGCGTTTTGCCGATACGCGCGTCCTGCCAGTTCTGCCTCGCGTGCTTCACCCGGGTCAGTGGGCACTTCTGGTCGGGCCTTTGGAGCAATGGGTTCATGTGAGCCGTGACGGCTTGCCAGCACTGTGTGAGGCGAGTTCGGTCACCGCGGGCCCTGAGCGCCAGATTGCGTTGACGAACGATCAGATCGGAGCCCTCATTGCCGCAGCTGAACCCGATGCGATGCAGGACTACATGTTCGAACATCTGCCTGATGTCATGCCCGATGGCACCACGCCGTTGCAGTGCTATCGCTGGGCCGCTGACACCCATCGGCTGGCGACCGACCACGGCATCGACGCATGGGCCGACCGGATTGCACTCCTTTGCGCGCATGCACTGACTCAAGGGGACGTGCAAGGCAATCCTGCACTGGAGCGTTTGCTGGCAGCGCGGGATTGGCCACAGGGCCAGTTGGGGCAGGCGTTGCTCGCCAATGAATTGGTTTGAAGCGCGGTGTGAGTGAAGCCGATGAATATCCGCATTGCAGCATCTGCCGCATTCGTATTGGCCGTCTTGATGCTTGTCATTTCGGTCGCTTGCGCCGAGAAGACGATTCCCATAGGGCCGCTGCAATGACTTCTACCTCGTCGGCAACTGCTTCTAGTTTGAATGCCGCGAAACTCATGAATATCTCAATCTCACGTTCGATGATGCGCATCTTGGCGGTTGCCACGCTCATAGCCTTGGGTGCTTGCGCGGAAAAGACGATTCCAGCCAGCGTGCGTGGCTATAGCCATCACATCGAGAACTCGATCGCTAACTTCACGGTCAATGGTGCGATGGGGTCCAACCTCGACACAGACGGTGGAGGCGCAAAGTCATCGTGCTGCGTCGTACTCCCTGCTCGCTGGCACCCAGGTTTGACGGCTACCGTGAACGTGGAGTACAGCACCTCGCAAGGCGGACCGCCGCCGCCGCCGCCGCGTACCTTCGAAGTCCCGATCGAGGAATACACCGATCAGAACCAAGGTGCCCTGCAGGTCCACTTCTATCCGAGGGGCAAAGTACGCATCGTGGTGTCGAAGTACTCCCCCGGCCATCCGAAGTACCCAGCGATGGAGGGCGTGGAAATTCGACCCACTTCTTTGTGGAACTACTGCACTTTCGATGTGCCTTCTGACCCCGTGTGCAGGACCATGCCGAAGGAGGAGAAGCAATGACCGTCACTTTGCCGAAGACTGATGCTGCCCTGAATCCCGACATATCTCAGCCTGAAGGCAGGACGCGCCGTCTGACAAGCAAGGAAGAAGTGATGCAGCGCGTCGCCGCCGTGTGTGCCGCAGCCGGCGACCCGACCAAAATCGCCTGCTCCGGCCAAGTCTTCGTAGGGCTCTTTTTCGACGGCACCGGCAACAACGAAAAGGACGACTACATCGAGCCCAAGGTCAAGGTCAACGGTGTGAAGCAAAAAGGGACCACGGCCGACCGCAAGCACAGCAACGTGGTGCGGCTCTACTACACGTTTCCCAAGTCCGGGCGTCGAGGTATGGCCGGCTACTATGGCTACTACATCCCTGGTGTTGGTACACCTTTCCCTCAGATTGAAGATACTGGAGGCATGCTCGGCTCCGGTTTTGCTTGGGACGGCGAGGCCCGGGTCGTATGGGGTCTGATCCAGATATTTAATGCAGTACACCAGTACGTGACGGACGCAGAACTGATCCCCGAAAAACAAGCCGGCAACATTTCCGAGGTGCTTGGGAGTTTTGGTTCGCCAGCGTATCAGCGTGGCCTAGCGCTCGGGAAGACTTGGCAGGACCGACTCAAGAACGCGATCAAAGGGCGCAAGCCCGCGGTGGAACAGCTCAACATTTCCGTTTTTGGTTTTTCGCGCGGTGCAGCCGAAGCCCGTGCCTGCATGAATTGGCTGTACCAAATCTGCGAAGAAAAAGACGGCGTCCACCTGTTCGCCGGCATTCCGTTGCGCGTGCAGTTCATGGGGCTGCTGGACACCGTGGCATCGGTGGGGATCGCCGGCATGTACTCCATGGCGGAGGGCCGCCAGTCCTGGGCCGACGACAACATGCAGATTCACCCGGCCGTGGAACAGTGCTTGCATTTCGTGGCGGGCCACGAGGTGCGCAGTTGCTTCCCTTCGGATTCGGTGCGCATCGGCCATCGCTATCCGGCCAATGCGAAGGAGTATGTCTACCCTGGCGCCCACTCCGATGTGGGTGGAGGCTATCACCCCTTGGCACAGGGAAAGTCCGTGGACCTGGCGCGCGTCCCCGGATTCGACATGTACAAGGCCGCCTTGGTCGCTGGCGTTCCCTTGACCACTTTCAACCAACTCGAAAAACCCGATGCCAATGCGCTGAAGCCAAGCGATGCAGCGCTGAAGGCCATGCACGACTACTTCGCTGCAACAAGCATCCGCCCCGGCCCGGTTGAAGACATGCTGCGCCAACATATGGGGCACTACTTCAGCTATCGCTGGCAGATGACACAGCAGGTGTATCAGCAGCAACCTTTCTTCGTGCGCGCCAGCCTGAGCAAGATGTTCACGAAGGATTCAATCACCCTGCTGGACACGCAACAGGCCTTGATGAACGTAGTAGCCGGCGTCAAGCGGGAGCTGGACGCCCGGACGCAGGCCACGTCATTCCTGACGCGAAGGGACGACGACGCGCTGGTCGACTCCCCCTACGCATGGAGTGAGGTCGGTCGAATCTCCGCGGTATTTGAGAGGCCCCTGAGGGTAGACGGCCGAGGTACCGCGTTGCTCGACAACATGCAGGAAGGCGTCGATGCCACAGCGCAGGGCGTGAAGCCGTCGCTCAGGCGTTGGCGAAAATGGCTGGGCGATGAGAACCAGGCGGAGGTGCGAAACGCCAGCGCCCCCGAGCGCGACATGCTGACCCTGGTAGATGCCTTGAGCGAAACGCCTGTGCCGCCACAGGTCACGAATTTCTTCAACGAGTATGTGCACGACTCCATGGCGGGGTTTGCGAGCAGCGACAAGATTAATGAGTTCTTTTTCAATGGCTTCGGAATCGCCAAATTCCGCCGGATCTACTTCGGGAATCGCGGTGATGCCGTGATCCGCGAAGCCGTTGAGGCACGCAACAAGCAGCAGGTCAGTATTGCGAAAGCAAAACGCGCCCAACGGGCGCAATGGGATCTCGAGGCTGCCAACTATCAGCGGGCCAATCCTCGACCTTGGTGATCTGGTCAGTGGACATGAGCGGCAAGGACTTGTACTTTGGATTCTTCTTCGAAGACACCAAAAACAACCTTCTGCACAAAGCCCTCGTCATGAGCGCACGCAATGCGACAAGGACTCACACCGCAGCGGCGTACGAGGCGCGATATTCCACACAACTTTCGCGCAAGCCGGCCGCATCCGCGTTCGTGCTTGTGGCGATGCTGTGTGTCGGAGCACTGACCGCTGGCTGCGACGTCAAGAACAAACCGTCACCCGCAGAGGTCGCGCGGGAAAGCATCGGTTTGCAAGTCGAAGGGCTGAATTATTCAAACATTCCCATCGGCGTCTTCTACGTGAACGATCAATGGGCGGGCAATGTCGGCACCTATGCCGGCGGCAGGAGCACCGCCACCGCCATTGGCCTGCCAGCGATCTGGCACCCTGGCCTCGAAGTCACTGTCAAGTGGCGCAATGACCTGCTGTATGCCAAGGAGCCCGAGGGCCTCTACACCACGGTGGTGGAGGTCCCTCGGTACACCGGCTTTCAAGGGGGCTACTTCTGGGTGGCATTCCTGCCTGGCGATCAGATCAAGGTCTATGCATCTCAGTACGCACCGGGACACCCCCAGTTCCCCAATCCTGAACTCATCAACCCTCGGCAGTACTGCCTGATGCGTCCCGCATGCCGGGACAAGTTCTATCCCGGGGAGCGGGCGTCAGAAATTTGGGAAACTTTGCCGATCGCGTTGCAGCCTTGGCCTTCTCCCGCGCCTGCAAGACCTTGACCGCCCTCACTCACTCAATGTCAATGCGCGCGATCGCCGTCCCAGCCGCCACATAGCCCCCCGCAGCCGCAGCGAACACGATGCGCCCCGCGCGGTGCGCAACCACCTGCATCTCCATCTTCATCGCCTCCATCACCGCGATCACCGCGCCTTCAGCGACCTCGTCGCCGTCCGCGACTTTCCAGCCTTGCAGCGTGCCCGACACCGGCGCAGCCACGGCGGCGGCATCGGCCGCCGGTGCGTTCACAACAGCGCCAGGCGCAGCAGCACCGCCACCCGCCGAAGCCAACCCACGCAGCAACTCCGCCGGCAGTCCCAGTGACACGCGCCGCCCGTCGATCTCGATGGCCGTGCGATGCAGCGACGCGTCCGGCAACGGATCAGGCCGCATGCCTGCCGCTTCGTCGTTCGCAAAGTCCGTCTCGATCCAGCGCGTGTGGACCTTGAAGGCGTCTTCCGACACGAAGTCGGGGTGCGCCATCACGGCGCGGTGGAACGGCAGCACCGTGGCCAGGCCTTCGATGCGGAATTCCTTGAGGGCGCGGCGTGCGCGTGCAATCGCCTGGGCGCGCGTGGCGCCGGTGACGATGAGCTTGGCCATCAGCGAGTCGAAGGTGCCGGGCACCTGCGAGCCGGCGTCCACGCCGGTGTCCACGCGCACGCCCGGGCCCGAGGGGGCGTCGAACACGTGGACGGGGCCGGGCGTCGGCAGGAAGCCGCGGCCCACGTCTTCGGCGTTGATGCGGAATTCGAAGGAGTGGCCGCGCGGTGCGGGCGTTTCCTTGACGGACAGCGGCAGGCCTTCGGCGATGCGCAGCTGCTCGATGACGAGGTCGATGCCGGTGGTCTCCTCGGTCACGGGGTGCTCGACCTGCAGGCGCGTGTTGACCTCGAGAAATGAGATGGCGCCGCTGGCGCTCAGCATGAACTCGACGGTGCCGGCGCCGGTGTAGCCGGCGGCCGCGCAGATGTCGCGCGCCGATTGGTGGATGCGCTCGCGCTGCACATCGCTGAGGAACGGCGCGGGTGCTTCTTCGACCAGCTTCTGGTTGCGCCGCTGCAGCGAGCAGTCGCGCGTGCCGAGCACGACGACGTTGCCGTGGGTGTCGGCGATGACCTGCGCCTCGACGTGCCGCGGGCGGTCGAGGAACTGTTCGACGTAGCACTCGCCGCGGCCGAAGGCGGTGATGGCTTCGCGCACGGCCGATTCGTAGAGGCCTTCGACTTCGTCGAGCCGCCACGCGACCTTGATGCCGCGCCCGCCGCCGCCGAAGGCCGCCTTGATGGCGATCGGCAGGCCGTGCTGTTCGGCAAAGGCGAGCACCTCGCCCGCGTTGCTGACCGGGTCGGCCGTGCCCGCGACGAGCGGTGCGCCGACCTTCAGGGCGAGCTTGCGGGCCTGCACCTTGTCGCCCAGCGTGGCGATGGCCGAAGGCGAGGGGCCGATCCACGTGAGGCCGGCGTCGATCACCGCCTGCGCGAAGGCTGCGCTTTCCGAGAGGAAACCGTAGCCGGGATGCACGGCGTCAGCGCCGCTGCGCTTGGCGATGGCCAGCAGCTTGGGAATGTTGAGGTAGGTGTCGGCCGGGCGGTGGCCGTCCAGGCCGTAGGCCTCGTCGGCGCGGCGCACGTGCAGCGCATTCAGGTCGGGATCGGCGTAGACGGCGACCGACTGCACGCCGTGGTCGGCACAGGCGCGTGCGATGCGCACGGCGATTTCGCCGCGGTTGGCGATCAGGACTTTTTTCATCGCGGGACTCTCGATCTCAAAGTTCGATGGGGCCGTGGCCGGCCATCGGTTGGAAGCGGACGCGGGCGTTCACGGGGATCTGCCCCGCACGGTCCAGGTGGTGGGTGGCGACCGACGCGATCACGGGGTAGCCGCCGGTGAGCGGGTGGTCGGCCAGGAACAGCACGGGCTGGCCGCTGGGCGGCACCTGGATCGAGCCGCGTGCCGTGCCCTCGCTGGGCAGCTCGGCGGTGTTGGCACGCACCAGCGGTTGCTCGCCGTTCAGGCGGATGCCAACGCGGTTCGACTGCGGCGTCACCACCCACGGCTGGCTGCACAGGCGCTCGACGGCGTCGGCGGTGAACCAGTCGGTGCGCGGGCCGAGCACGATGTCGAGCACGACTTCTTCCTGCACGGTGGGCAGGTCGGTCGGCGGTGCTTCGGTGGCGCCGACGACGGCGCCGGTGGCGACGTTACGCACAGGCAGCACGTCGCCCGCCACCACGGCCGGCGGGCCGATGCGGGCCAGCGTGTCGGTCGCGCAGCTGCCGAGCACGGGCGCCACGGCAAAGCCTCCGCGCACAGACAGGTAGCTGCGGATGCCGGCGACGGGCTCGCCGACAGTGACGGTGTCGCCGTCGGCCAGTGCGACGGGCTGGTAGCGCGGCAGCGGCCATTGCGCGCCGTCGGCGCGGGTCAGCATGAGCGGGCCGTCGGCGCCGGTGACGGCCATCACTGCGTTGCCGCGGCAGACGAACTGGAAGCCGCCGTAGGCGAGCTCCAGGCAGGCCACATCCGACGCATTGCCGACCAATCGATTGGCCGCCTGCAGCGAGCGCTGGTCCATCGCGCCGGAGGCGGACACGCCCTGCCGCGCCTGGCCGTGGCGACCGCCGTCCTGCCACAGCGCTTGCAAGCCAGCGGCGCGGACCTCGAAGGCACTGCCGCCTTCGATGGCCGCAAGCGCGGGTGCTGCGGCCACGGGCTCAGCCATCGGCAACGCCACCTTCAACGACGAGGCATCGACAAAGCGCACCGCATCGCCCGGCTGCAGCAGCGCCGGCGTTTCGCGCGACAGGTCCCACATGGGCGTGTCGGTCACGCCGATGATCTGCCAACCGCCGGGGCTGGCCTGCGGGTACACACCGCTGAAGCTGCCCGCGAGCCCGACGGCGCCTGCAGGGATGCGGGTGCGCGGCACGGCGCGGCGCGGCACGTTCAGGCTGGGGTGGCCGCCGCTCAGGTAGGCGAAGCCGGGTGCGAAGCCGGTGAAGGCGACGGTGTAGTCGCTGCCGGTGTGGCGGCGCACCAGCTCGTCGGGTGTGATGCCGAGCAGGCCGGCCACTTCGGCGATGTCTTCGCCGTCGTAGCTCACGGGGATCTCGATGCGCTTGTCGATGCGCGTCTCGCGGGCGTCGAGCGTTCGCTGGCGCACGGCGTGTGCCAGCGCAGCCGCCGACAGCGCGGCGGGGCGGAAGGTGATGAGGATGGTGCGCGCGGCGGGCACCAGCTCGTCGATGCCGGCGAGGGGCTCGGCGCGCAGCGAGGCCAGCAGTGCGAGCGTCTGCGCCAGGTCGTCGAGCTCGACCAGCACGGCATTCAGGTTGACGCGAAGAAAGCGCATCGATGTCGTCATGCGGTGGTGGCCTCGGTGAAGGGGCGGATCGTCACGCCGGCCTGCACGAG
Source organism: Variovorax sp. FW305-3-2-15-B-LB1 (assembly GCF_058787635.1). Classification (NCBI taxonomy): domain Bacteria; kingdom Pseudomonadati; phylum Pseudomonadota; class Betaproteobacteria; order Burkholderiales; family Comamonadaceae; genus Variovorax; species Variovorax sp. FW305-3-2-15-B-LB1. The sequence goes on from NZ_JBYSZY010000011.1 coordinate 114,292, forward strand.
CCGTTCGCGCACGCGGCGCGCCATCTCGACCGCGCCGGGACTGTCGCCATGCACGCAGATCGAGTCGGCGCGGATGCGCACTACGCTGCCGTCGATGGCGGTGACGGTGCCTTCGTTGGCCAGCCGCAGCATGCGCTCGGCCACGTCGTGCGCGTCGTGCAGTACGGCGCCGGGTTCGCGGCGCGACACCAGCGTGCCTTGCGGCGTGTAGGCGCGGTCGGCGAAGGCCTCGGCCACCACGCGCAGGCCCTGGGCCTCGGCCCAGCCCGCGAGCGGCGAGCCTGCGAGCGCGACGAGGACCAGGCTGGCGTCGATCTCGCGCAGGGCCGCGATCACGTCGCGCGCCTGGCGCTCGTCGTGCGCGATGGTGTTGTACAGCGCGCCGTGCGGCTTCACGTAGCGCACCTCGGTGCCGGCCGCGGCGGCCAGGCCCTTCAAGGCGCCGATCTGGTAGATCACGTCGGCGCGCAAGTCGGCGCTGTCCACGTCCATGTTGCGGCGGCCGAAGCCGACGAGGTCGCGGTAGGCCACGTGGGCGCCCACGGCCACGCCGCGTTCCTTCGCCTGGCGCAGCGTGCGCAGGATGCCCGCGGGGTCGCCGGCGTGGAAGCCGCAGGCCACGTTGGCGCTGCTGACGATGTCGAGCATGGCGGCGTCGTCGCCCATGCGCCAGACGCCGAGGCTTTCGCCGAGGTCACTGTTCAAGTCGATGTTCATCGGGGGTCTCCGGCGTGCACGGCACGCCTCAGGAATCAATGCAGCCGGCCGGCGGTCTCGCGCACGTCGTGGCGCACGGTGAGCGCGGTGCGGATCGCCACGCGGAAGGCCTCCACCTGCGCGGCCAGCGCCATGCTCGCCACGCCGGGTTTCGAGGCGGCCTGCTCGGGCAGGTAGGGCACGTGGACGAAGCCGCCGCGCGTGTGCGCCAGCGCCGGGCGCGTCGCGAGCCGGTGCATGAGCGCGTAGAAGATGTGGTTGCACACGAAGGTGCCGGCGCTGTTGGACACGGCCGCGGGCAGGCCTGCCGCGCGCATGTCGCGCACCATGGCCTTGATCGGCAGCGTCGAGAAATAGGCCGCCGGGCCGTCCCTGACCACGGGCAGGTCGATGGGCTGCTGGCCGGCGTTGTCGGGAATGCGCGCGTCGTCGATGTTCAGCGCGGCGCGCTCCATCGAGATCTCGGTGCGCCCGCCCGCCGCGCCGATGCACAGCACCAGCTGCAGCGGCGAGCCGATCAACGCAGCGTCGAGCGTGTCGATGGCGCGGCCGAACACGCAGGGCAGCTGCACCGCCTGCACGACGGCGCCTTCGCAGGTCCAGCCGTCGAGCGCGCGGGCGATCTCCCACGCGGGGTTGACCGGGTCGTTCTCGAAGGGCTCGAAGCCCGCGAGCAGCACGCGGCGTGCCTTGGCATCGGTGGCTGTGGTCATGCGCGGTGCCTCAGCGGAACATCAGGAAGTACAGCAGGAAGATGTTGACCACCAGCAGCGCGGCCGCGGTGGGTATCTGCACCTTGATCACCGCGTTCTTGTCGGGCAGCTCCAGCAGCGCCGCGGGCACGATGTTGAAGTTGGCCGCCATCGGCGTCATGAGCGTGCCACAGTAGCCCGAGAACATGCCGATGGCCGCCATCACGGCCGGGTCGCCGTGGTACACGCCCACCAGCACCGGCACGCCGACGCCGCCCGTCATCACCGGGAAGGCCGCGAAGCCGTTGCCCATGATGATGGTGAACAGCGCCATGCCCAGCACGTACACGGCCACGGCGACGAAGCGGATGTCCATGTTGATGTAGCTGGTGGTGATGTGCGCCACCGCCTTGCCCACGCCGGCGTCGGAGAACACCAGGCCCAGCATGCCGAGCATCTGCGGCAGCACCACGGCCCAGCCGAGCGCGTCGGTCAGGCGGCGCGACTCGCGCATGCCCTGCACGGGCGTCTCGCGCGTCAGCCAGCAGGCCAGCGCCAGCGCCACCACGCAGCCGATGCCCAGGCTCACCAGCGTGGTGTTCTTGGGGTCGAGCAGCAGCGTGCCGCCGAGCTTGATGTGGCTCATGCCCACGGTGCCGATCACGGTGACCAGCGGGATCGCCAGCGCCGGAATGAACAGCTTGTTGCCCAGGCGCGTGGCGCTGGCCTGGTACTGCTCGGGCGTGGGTTCGCGGTGCTTGCCCGCGCCGACGCCGCGCAGGCCGGCAATGACGGCCATGCCGATCGCGCCGACGCCGACCAGCGCGGGCGGCAGCTTGTCGCCGACCAGGAAGACCAGCGCATAGATGCCCCAGAAGAGCGCACTGGTGTAGCGCTTGGGGTGCTGGCGGTCGGCCAGCGTCATCACGGCCGTGACGGCGAGGATGAAGCCGACCAGGAGGTACAGGTGCTGGATCGAGAGGATCATGATGATCAGCGTCCTTCCTTGGCGGGCACGGCGGTGGCGGGCACGTCGGCTTGCGCGGCGCCGCCCAACTCACGGGCCAGTGCCTGGTCGAGCCGGCGCAGGCGCCAGGCGTGGATGATGAAAGCGGCAATCGCCGTCGGGATGCCCCACATCGCGATGTGCAGCGGCTCCACGTCGATGCCCGCTTCGTGCAGGAAGGTGGTCATCAGCACGATGGCGCCGAAGGCCACGAAGATGTCTTCGCCGAAGAACAGGCCCACGTTGTCGGTGGCCGCGGCGTAGGCGCGCAGCTTGTGGCGGATGCGGTCGGGCAGCTTGCCGTAGCGCGTCTCGGTGGCACCTTCGGCCATCGGCGCGAGCAGCGGACGCACCATCTGCGGGTGGCCGCCCAGGCTGGTCAGGCCCATGGCCGCCGTGAGTTCGCGCGCCGCGAGGTAGACGATCAGCAGGCGGCCGGCGGTGGCCGACTTGATGCGGCTGATCCAGTTCTGCGCGTGCTGGCGCAGGCCGTGGCGCTCCAGCAGGCCGATCACCGCCAGCGGCAGAAGAATGATCAGCGGCAGGTTGCGCGTCTTGATGAAGCCGGTGCCGATGGCCGTGAGGATCGCCATCGGGCCGAAGCCGGCGGCGAACGCCGTGACGATGGCCGTGACGATCACCACCAGCATCGGATTGAAGCGCAGGATGAACCCCGCAATGATCACGGCCACGCCGATCAGCGGCCACAGGGGGACTTCAGGTGTCATGGTTGGTCTTTCGTTGCAATGCAAAACACCGGCGCAGGGGCACCGGTGCGGTCGATTGATGCAAACCTCATGCCAATGAATGAGCAATTCATTTCTTATGAATCACTCATTTCAAACAAGTTGTTGAACAATTTCATGTAGTGTGCCCAACAACAGTGCCTGAATACCCCCATGAAAACCCTGAAACGGGCGCGTTTCGGTGCATCGGCGCGGCATGGCACGGGAGCCGTCTGTTACAACGCAGGCTCGCTGCGCCCTCTCTTTTCCCCTCCGACCGACCGGCATGACCCGACTGGATTCCCCTGCTTCCCCTGCCTCGCCGGCCGCCGGCGCGCTCACGCTCAACGACCGCGTGGCCGAGCTGATCCGCCAGAAGATCGTGAAGGGCGAGTTCTCGCCGGGGCAGCGGCTGTCGGAGGCCGCGCTGGCCGACAGCCTGGAGATTTCGCGCAACACCCTGCGCGAGGTGTTCCGCACGCTGACCAAGGAAGGCCTGCTCAAGCACGCGCCGAACCGCGGCGTGTTCGTGGCGGTGCCGAGCATCGCGTCGATCATCGACATCTACCGCGTGCGCCGGCTCATCGAGTGCCAGGCGCTGGCGCAGGCCTACCCGCGCCACCCCGCCAAGAAGCACATGCGCGAGGCGGTCGAGATGGCGCTGAAATGCCGCGACGCCGGCGACTGGCTGGGCGTGGGCACGGCCAACATGGAGTTCCACAAGGGCATCGTCGAACTGGCCGACAGCGAGCGGCTGAACGTGCTGTTCGCCCACATCCTGGTCGAGCTGCGGCTGGCCTTCGGGCTGCTCAAAGACCCGGAGTTCCTGCACGCGCCCTACGTGGACATGAACACGAAGCTGCTCGAACTCATCGAGGCCGGCAAGTTCGCCGAGGGCTCGGCGGCGCTGAACGACTACCTCATCCACTCCGAGCGCATCGTGCTCGCCGTCTACGCGCGGCAGATGACGGACGTGGAATAGGTCGCCCCCGGGCTTCGCATCGGCGCACCTGCGCGGGGCAAGGTGCTGAAATAATGACCACCCCGCCACCCCCACCGCCGGATGCGCCATGACCCTGTCCGCCTACCTGCTGTTCCTGCCCGCCTGCTTCGCCATCAACATGGCGTTCGGCCCCAACAACCTGCTGTCGGTCACCAACGGCGCGAAGCACGGCGTGTCGCCGGCCGTGATCGCGGCGAGCGGCCGGCTCGTGGCCTTCGCGGTCATGATCGCCATCGCGGGCCTGGGCATGGGCGCGGTGCTGGTGGCGTCGGAGCTGGCCTTCGATGTCATCAAGTACATCGGCGCCGCGTACCTCGTGTGGATCGGCGTCCGGCTGCTGCGCGCGCCGGCGCCGACCGCGCAGGTGCAGGCGCACGAGGCCGCACCGCCGTCGATGCGCGCGCTGGTGCGCCAGGAGTTCACGGTGGCGGCCGGCAACCCGAAGGCGATCCTGGTGTTCACCGCCTTCTTCCCGCAGTTCGTGGTGCCCAGTGCGTACGCGTCGAGCTACGTGCTGCTGGGCGTGACCTTCCTGGTGTTCGAGCTGGTCGCGATCGCGCTGTATGCGCTGCTCGGCGCGCGCATGCGCCGCCTGGCCAACGGCAGCCGCGCGATGCGCTGGTTCAACCGCGTGAGCGGCAGCATGATGGTCGGCTTCGGGCTGATCCTCGCGTTCACGCGCCGGCCTGCGGGCTGAGCCGCGACCGCGCGGCGGTCAGCACTCGACGATGTTCACGGCGAGGCCGCCGCGCGAGGTTTCCTTGTACTTGGTCTTCATGTCCGCGCCGGTCTGCATCATGGTCTGGATGACCTTGTCCAGCGACACGAAGTGCGAGCCGTCGCCGCGCAGGGCCATGCGCGCCGCGTTGATGGCCTTCACCGCGCCCATCGCGTTGCGCTCGATGCATGGGATCTGAACCAGCCCGCTGACCGGGTCGCAGGTCATGCCCAGGTTGTGTTCCATGCCGATCTCGGCCGCGTTCTCGACCTGCCCCGGCGTGCCGCCCATCACCGCGGCGAGCGCGCCCGCCGCCATCGAGCAGGCCACGCCGACCTCGCCCTGGCAGCCGACCTCAGCGCCCGACAGCGAGCCGTTCTTCTTGTAGAGGATGCCGATGGCCGCGGCGGTGAGCAAAAACTCGACCACGGCCTCGTCGCCCGCGCCGGGAAAGAAGCGCTGGTGGTAGTGCAGCACCGCCGGGATCACGCCCGCCGCGCCGTTGGTGGGCGCGGTGACCACGCGCCCGCCGGCCGCGTTCTCCTCGTTGACGGCCATGGCGTACAGGTTGACCCAGTCCATCGCCGCAAGCGGGTCGGGCGCGGCCTGCGCGGTGCCGCTGCCCTGCAGCTGAGCGAACAGGTCGGCCGCGCGCCGCCGCACCTGCATGCGCCCGGGCAGGGTGCCAGTGCTCGCGCAGCCGCGCCGCACGGCGCCGGCCATCGCGTCCCACACCTGCAGCAGCTCCGAGCGCACCTCGGCCTGCGGCCGCCACTGCGTTTCGTTGGCCATCATCAGCGCTGCGATCGACAGGCCCTGCGCGCGGCATTGCGCCAGCAGCTCCGCGCCGCTGTCGAAGGCGAAGGGCAAGGCGGCCGGCGCCGGGCGCTGCACGCCGGCTTCGTTGCGCACGCTCTCGCCCTGCGCATCGACGACGAAGCCGCCGCCCACTGAAAAGTAATCCGCCTCAGCCAAGGCCTGGCCCTGCGCATCCAGCGCGATGAAGCGCAGGCCGTTCGGGTGCCGGGGCAGGCTCTTGCGCAGGAAGAGCAGGTGCTCCTTCTCGTCGAAGGCCACGGCGTGCGTGCCGAGCAGGCGCAACTGCCGCTCGCGCCGGATGGTGGCGATGGCAGGCTCGATGGTGTCGGGATCGATCCGGTCCGGCCGGTGGCCTGCGAGCCCGAGCAGCACGGCGCGGTCGGTGCCGTGGCCGCGGCCGGTGGCGCTCAGCGAGCCGTACAGCTGCGTCACCAGCGCGGCCACCTGCGGCAGCAGGCCTTGCGATTGCAGCAGGCAGGCGAACTGCCGCGCCGCGATCATCGGCCCGACCGTGTGCGAGCTCGAGGGGCCGATGCCGATCTTGAACAGATCGAAGGCGCTGACCGGCGTCGAAGGCGCCTTCGCCGTACTTGTCACCGCGCCTTCACCGCCAGGTTCCACAGCGCCACGAGCTGCTCGTACTCCGCCGAGGCCGCTTCCTGGTCGAGCGGGAAGACCTTGATGGCGCTCAGGTCGGGCAGCGAGGTGAGCTTGGACACCGCGATGTCGCTGCGCACCGGACGGCGGAAGTTCTTCACCAGCAGCTCCTGCTGCGTCTCCTTGCTCAGCAGGCCGTTGTAGAGCGCGACGGCGGCGTCCATGTTCTTCGCGCCCTTCACGATGAACATGCCTTCGGGCGCCAGGTAGCTGCCCTCGGTGGGATAGACCAGCTTGATCTCCTTCTGGCCGCCCGCCACGTACTCCTGCGCCGCGTACTCGATGGTCAGGCCCACCGGGTACTCGCCGGCGGCCACGCCCTTGTAGGTGCTGCCCGACGAGGCGGTGACGACCGCGTTGGCCGCCAGCTTGCCCAGGCCGTCGCGGCCGAACTGCTTGAGCAGGCCATACACCAGCATGTAGGCGGTGGCGCTCTTGCTCGGGTCGGTGATGGCGAACTTGCCCTTCCACTCGGGGCGCATGAGGTCCGACCAGGTCTTGGGCGCGGGCATGCCCTTGAGCTGGCGCTCGTTGACCATCATCACCATGACGTGCACGTTGGTGCCGACCCACAGGTCGTTCGGGCCGCGAAAGGCCGCGGGCACGGCCGCGAGGTCGGGCGACTTGTAGGGCGCCATCTGGTCCTTGTAGGCGCCCAGCGTGCCGAAGCCGCCGCTCCACAGCACGTCGCCGCGCGGGTTCTTGGCCTCGGCCTGGATGCGCTTCATCAGCGTGCCGGTGCCGCCGGTGACCTGCTGCACCGTGAGCCCGGGCGCCTTCTTCTTGACCACGGCCAGCGCGGTCTCGACGGTCTCGGTGTTGTTGGACGAATAGAGCACCACCGTCTGCGCACCCGCGACGCCCGCCGTGAGGGCCAGGGTCGCGAACGCGCATTTCGCCAGGGACTTGAAGGACATGAAAACCTCGCAGGTTGAAGTGAATGGGTGGGTCATTTGCTGGAGAAGAGGTTGATGCGGAACACCTTGATCGCCACCACGATGGGCAGCAGGATCACGCTGACCAGCGCCGCGCCGTAGGCCGAGGCCAGGCCCAGGCGCCCGCCGTCGACCTGGCGGAAGATGGCGATGGGCATGGTCTCCAGGCCGCCCGTGTAGACCACGATGGAGGCCGACAGCTCCGAGATCGTGGTCACCCACATCAGGATGGCGGCCGAGATGATCGAGGCCTTCATGGCCGGCAGCAGCACCTTGAAGAAGGTCTTCAGCGGCGACACGCCCAGGCTGATCGAGGCCTCCTCGATGGAGTCCGAGATGTTGAACAGCGTCGACGAGGCGTTGCGCACCGCAAAGGGCAGGCGGCGCACCGTGTAGCACAGCACCATGATCCCCGAGGTGCCCGCCAGCACCAGCCAGCCGGTGTTGAAGGTCTGCACCAGCGCAATGCCCAGCACCGTGCCCGAGATGGTCAGCGGCAGCACCACGATGTAGTCCAGCAGCTGCGTGAAGGGGTTGCGCTTCTTGATCGTCAGGTAGCTCACGAGCACCGCGAAGGCCACGCCCACCACGGTGGCCATCGAGGCGAACTTCAGCGAGTTGATGATCGGCTCGGGCGCACCGCGCAGCGCGCGTTCCAGGCTGGACAGCGACCACTGGCCCCAGCGCATCACGGGCCCGCTGGTCTCGGTGAAGGCGCCCACGAAGACGATGAGCAGCGGCAGCATCGACAGCACGATGATCACGCCCACGCTGAGCGTGTAGAACACCGCCGCGCCCGAGCGCACGCGCACCACGGCGGGCGCGCGGCCCTGCGTCATCGTGTAGATCTTGCGTTCGACCACGCGCTTCTGGAAGAACAGCACGATGGCCACGATGCCGATGGACACCACCGACATCGCGCTTTGCAGCGTGGGGCTGCCGCCCATCTCGCCGACGAAGGCGTTGTACGTCATGACCGACAGCAGCGGCACGCTGCTGCCCAGCACCACCGACAGCGCGAAGTTGCCCACCACCAGCGTGAACACCACCAGCGCATTGACCAGCACCGCCGGCAGGATCACCGGCACCAGCACGCGCAGCTTGGTCACCAGCGGCGAGGTGCCCAGGCTCAGGCCGGCCTCTTCGAGCTGGCCGTCGAAGCCGCGCAGCGCGGCCAGCACGCCCAGGTAGATGTAGGTGTAGTAGACCAGGGTCATGGAGAACACCATGCCGGTCCAGCCGTAGAAGGTCGGCAGCGTGATGCCCGCGCCCGCGAGCAGGTTGGTCACCAGCCCGTTGTTGCCCAGCAGCAGCAGCCACGACTGGCCCACGATGATCTCGGGGATCACGATGGTCATGATCGGGAGCACCGCCACCAGGTTCTTCAGCGGGAAGTCGTAGCGCGCCACCATGTAGGCGAAGGGCACGCCCACGGCCACGGTGCAGGCCGTGACCGACACGCCGAGCACCAGCGTGTTGCGGAACGCGAGCAGGTATTCGCTGTCCTGCAGCAAGGTGATGAAGCCGGACAGCGAGAACGCGCCCGACTCGTCGCGCACGCTGTTCACGAACAGCGTGCCCAACGGGTAGAACACGAAGAACAGCAGCAGCACGAGGCTGAGCAGGGTCAGGAAACCCCAGGGCCACCAGTTGATTTTCATGGCGTGCGTGTCCGTTCAGGCGGCGACGACGCGGCTGTCGGCCGGCACCAGCACCTGCACCGCATCGCCGGCCTGGAAGTCGGCCACCATGTTGCCGGCATGCAGCTCGACGCGGATCTCCGACTGGTCGTGCAGCCGGATGCGGTAGGCGGTCTTGAAGCCCAGGTACTGGCGGCGCAGCACCTCGCCCGCGATGGCGTTGGGCACATGAGGCGCGGGCGCCATCAGCGACAGCGCCTCGGGGCGCGCGATGAGGATGCCCTGCGCGCCCAGCGCGGCGCCGCCCTGCTTGCCGTCCAGTTGCTGGCCGCACAGCTGGTAGCGCACGTGCGACGCGGCCCCGCCGGCGGACTCGGCCGGCACGGGAATCACGTTGGCCGAGCCGATGAAGTCCGCCACGTAGGCGTTCACCGGCGTGCCGTACAGCTCTTCGGGCGTGCCCAGCTGCGCGATGCTGCCGCGGTCCATGATGGCGATGCGGTCGGACATGGCCAGCGCCTCTTCCTGGTCGTGCGTGACGAACACGGTGGTGATGCCGGCCTCGCGCACGAGGTCCAGGATCACGTCGCGCATCTGCAGGCGCATCTTGGCGTCGAGGTTGGACAGCGGCTCGTCCATCAGCAGCACGCGCGGGCGGATCACCAGCGCGCGCGCCAGCGCCACGCGCTGGCGCTGGCCGCCGCTCATCTGCGCGGGGTAGCGGTCGGCCAGTGCCAGCAGGCTCACCTTGTCCAGCGCCTCGTTGACGCGCCGGGCGATCTCGGCCTTGGGCACCTTGCGCGCACGCAGGCCATAGGCCACGTTGTCGAAGGCCGTCTTGTCGGGGAACAGCGCGTAGTCCTGGAACACCATGCCGATGTCGCGGTGGTGGGTGGACACGCGCGTCACGTCGTCCTTGTCGAAAAGAATGCGCCCGCCGTCGGGCTCGTTGAAGCCCGCGATGCAGCGCAGCAGGGTCGTCTTGCCGCAGCCGCTGGGGCCCAGCAGGGTGTAGAAGGCGCCATCGGGCACATGCAGCGACAGGTTCTGCAGCACCGTCTGGTTGGCGAACTGCTTCACGACGTTGTCGATGGTGATGGAAGCCATGTCTCTTGTTCAGGGTGGAAGGAAGCGCGATGCTAGGTGCGCCCTCCACACGCCACCAGCCGTATTTTTTAAGGCGGCCGGTTAGTTTTTCTGCAGGCTTCCCGGTCTACGATGCGCGCCGGCCTCCAACCCCGGGCGGCACGCAACCGAACACGAAAAGAACATGAGGAAGACAAGCCCGCTCGCCAAGGTACGCATGTGGTGACCCGACGCCTCCCCCCTTTGAAGGCGCTGCGCGCCTTCGAAGCGGCGGCGCGCCATGCCAACTTCACCGCGGCCGCCGACGAACTCAGCATCACGCACAGCGCCGTCAGCCAGCAGATCCGCCTGCTGGAGGACTACCTGGGCCAGCCGCTGTTCGCGCGCGAGGCCCGCGGCGCGACGCTGCTGCCGCATGCGCGCGACTACTTCGCCGAGGTGCAGGCCAGCCTGGACCGCATCGCCAGCGCCACGGCCGCGCTGAAGTCGCCCCACCAGCGCGCCAGCCTGCGCGTGTGCACCACGCCCTCGCTGGCGATGAAGTGGCTCATCCCGCGGCTGGCCGGCTTCCAGGCCCTGGCGCCGCAGACCGACGTGCAGCTGTCGACCCTGGGCCGCCAGTTCTTCGACCAGGCCGAGGCCGGCAGCGACGTGCTGATCCGCCGCATTCCCATGCAACGCCCCGACCACACCTGCGTGCGCTGCCTGGACGACCACCTCGTGGCCGTGGCGTCGCCACGCTTCATCGAGCGCCACCGCATCGCCAGCATGGCCGACTGCCTGGGCCACCCGCTGCTGCAGGCCGCCGGCGAAGTGGAGAACTGGCCGCGCTGGTTCGAGCTGGCCGGCGTGCGCGTGCCGCCCCAGCTGCCCGGCCCCGTGTTCGACCACCAGTTCCTGTGCATGCAGGCCGCCATGAACGACCTGGGGCTCGCGCTGGCGCCCTGGTGCCTGCTCGAGGAAGACATCCGCGCCGACCGGCTGCGCCTGGTGTTTCCCGAACCGCGCCTGCCGGCTTCGGGCGTCTACGCGCTGTACCGCACCGAAGGGCCGGTGGCCGCGCTGGCACGGCAGTTCGTCGACTGGCTCGGCACGCAGCACTGGAACGCGGGCAGCCCCACCCCATGACCACCACGCTCACTCTTCCTTCCCTGCGGCTGTCGGACTTCAAGCTGATCGCCTTCGACATGGACTCGACGCTGATCGACATCGAGACGGTCGACGAGATCGCCGACATCGCGGGCTGCGGCCCCGAGGTCGCGGCCATCACCGAGGCCACGATGCGCGGCGAGATCACCGACTACAAGGACAGCCTGCGCCGGCGCGTGGCCCTGCTGCGCGGCGTGCCGCTGTCGGCGCTGCAGGCCGTGTACGACCAGCGCCTGCACCTGAACCCCGGCGCCGAGACGCTGATCGCCGCGTGCAAGCAGACCGGCCTGCGCGTCGTGCTGCTGAGCGGCGGCTTCACCTTCTTCACCGACCGCCTGCGCGAGCGGCTGCAGCTGGACGACACGCGCTCCAACGTGCTCGAGATCGAAGACGGCCGGCTCACCGGGCGCATGCTGCCCCAGCCCTGGGGCGACATCTGCGACGGCGAGGCCAAGAAGGACAAGCTGCTCGAATGCTGCCGCGCGATCGGCATCCCGCCGGCCCGGGCCATCGCCGTGGGCGACGGCGCGAACGACCTGCCGATGATGCGCGTGGCCGGGCTGTCGGTGGCCTACCACGCCAAGCCGATGGTGCGCGAAGCCGCCATGCTGGCGATCGACGAGGGCGGGCTCGATCGGCTGCTGGGTCTGCTCAGGCCTTGAGGTATTCGGCCTTCGTGCCGAGCCAGCGATCGATGTGGCGCTGCGCCAGCTCGGGGTGCTTCTGCAGCATCACCGGCGCGAGCTCGCGCGCCCAGTCGAGCAACAGCGTGTCGGTCGCGAGGTCGGCAAAGCGCAGCAGCGGTGCGCCCGACTGGCGTGCGCCGAGGAACTCGCCGGGGCCGCGGATCTCCAGGTCGCGCCGCGCGATCTCGAAACCGTCGCCGGTCTCGGCCATCGCCTTGAGCCGCGCGCGCGCCGCTTCGCCGACGCGCCCGCTGTCGCCCGGCGCATAGAGCAGCACGCAGGCCGAGGCCGCCGCGCCGCGCCCCACGCGCCCGCGCAGCTGGTGCAGCTGTGAGAGGCCGAAGCGCTCGGCATGCTCGATCACCATCAGCGAGGCGTTGGGCACGTCCACGCCCACCTCGATCACCGTGGTGCTCACGAGCACCTGGATTTCGTTCGCGGTGAAGGCGGCCATCACCGCCTGCTTCTCCGCCGTGGGCATGCGCGAATGCAGCAGGCCGACCTGGATGTGTTCGCCCAGCGTGCCGGCGAGTTCGTCGCGCGTCTCGGTGGCGTTGCGCAGGTCGACCGCCTCGCTCTCCTCGATCAGCGGGCAGACCCAGTAGACCTGCCGGCCCTGTGAAATCTGCGCCTGGATGCGGTCGATGACCTCGTCGCGCCGGTGGTCGGCCACCAGCTTGGTGACGATGGGCGTGCGGCCGGGCGGCAGCTCGTCGAGCGTGGACACGTCGAGGTCGGCGTAATAGCTCATCGCCAGCGTGCGCGGGATCGGGGTGGCGCTCATCATCAGCAAGTGGGGCTCGAGGTCACCGCCCGCCTTGCCACGCAGGGCCAGGCGCTGCGCGACGCCGAAGCGATGCTGCTCGTCGATGATGGCCAGCGCCAGGTTCTTGAAGCGCACCTTCTCCGAGATGACCGCATGCGTGCCGATGACCAGCGCGGCCTCGCCGCTTTCGACGGCGGCCGACATCTCGTCGCGTTCCTTCTTCTTCTGGCTGCCCGTGAGCCAGGCCACGCGCAGACCGCGCTCGGCCAGCAACGGATCGAGCCAGCCGACCAGCTTGCCGAAGTGCTGGGCCGCGAGGATTTCGGTGGGCGCCATCAGCGCGCACTGGAAGCCCGCGTCGATGCAGCGCGCCGCGGCCAGTGCCGCGACCACGGTCTTGCCCGAGCCCACGTCGCCCTGCAGCAGGCGGTGCATCGGAATCTGGCGATGCAGGTCGGCCGTGATCTCCTCGCCCACGCGCTGCTGCGCGCCGGTGAGGCCGAAGGGCAGCACGGCGAGCAACTGCGCATGCAGCGAGCTCGCCGCCGCGTCGGTGGACGCAGGCAGCACCGGCGCACGCTGCGCCGCGCGCTCCAGCCGCGCCTGCAGCTGCGAGAGCTGCTGCGCCAGCAGCTCTTCGGCCTTGATGCGCTGCCACGCCGGGTGGCTGTGGTCTTCGAGCGCGGCGATCGACACGTCGGGCGTCGGGTAGTGCAGGAAGCTCAGCGCGCTGCGCAGGTCCCACGCGCCGCGCAGGCCGATCTGCACTGGAATGGTCTCGTCGAGCAGCGCGCGCGCCAGGCCCGAGCGCACCTCGCGCCGCAGCACCGGCTGCGCGAGCCCGGCCACGGTCGAGTACACCGGCGTGAGCGCGTTGGGCAGCGCCGTACCGGCCGCCTTGACGGTCGGGTGCATGATCTGCCGCCCCACGAAACCGCCGCGCATCTCGCCGCGCACGCGCACCTTGGCGCCCACCGCGAGCTGCTTCTGCTGCGACGGATAGAAGTTGAAGAAACGCAGCTGGCAGGTGTCGCTGCCGTCGTCGATGGTGGCGATGAGCTGGCGGCGCGGGCGGAACACCACCTCGCACTCGGTGACCACGCCCTCGACCTGCGCCATGTCGCCGTCGCGCGTGTCGGCCAGGCGCACGATGCGCGTCTCGTCCTCGTAGCGCATCGGCAGGTAGAGCGCGAAGTCGATGTCGCGCACGAGGCCGAGCTTGCGCAGCGCGCGCTGCACGAGGCTCAGGCCGGTGCCGGGCGGTGACGCCGGCGCGGCGGGGGGAGTCGGTTCTTTCTTGGCGGGCACGGACAAGGCTTCTAGCGTGGACGGCAAAGGTCCGTCAAGGCGCTGCGGGCATCGGGGAACATGAACTGGAAGCCGGTGCGCAGCAGCTGCGCCGGCACCACGCGCTGGCCTTCGAGCAGCAGGTCGGCCTGCTCGCTGAGCAGCAGCTTCACGGGCGCGGCGGGCGTGGGCATCCAGCAGGGGCGGTGCAGCACGCCGGCGGCGACGCGGGTGAAGGCCTCCTGGCTCACTGCACCCGGTGCGGTGACGTTGAAGGCCTGCGCGGCGACAGGGTCGGTGGCGGACTCCGTCATCGTCCACACATGCGCGATGGCGCGGATCAGGTCGTGCACATGCACCCACGACAGCCACTGCCGCCCGCTGCCCAGGCGACCGCCCATGCCCAGCTGCACCGGCATCAGCAGCTGCGGCAGCGAGCCCTGGTGACCCAGCACGAAGCCGAAGCGCAGGCAGGCCACGCGAACGCCGTGCGCCACGGCCGCGTGCGCGGCCTGCTCCCAGCGCTGGCACAGCGTCGACATGAAGATGTCCTGCGGCGGCGCGTCTTCGGCGAGCTCGGTGGCGTCGCCCTGCGGCTGCACGCCGTAGTAGCCGATGGCCGAGCCCGAGAGCAGCAGCCACGGCTTGCGCGGGCGCGTGGCGATCCACGCGACGAGCTGTTGCGTCAGGCCTTCGCGGCTTTGCAGCAGCTGCTGCTGGCGCCTTGCGCTCCAGCGCTGGCCGAGGATGCGTGCACCCGCGAGATTGACGACCACGTCGATGGCGTCGGCGGCGGGAATCTGGTCGAGCGACTGCACGCAGCGCACCGCGCCGCCAAAGCCCCAGGCGGCGGCGCGCGCGTCGCGCGTCCACACCGTCACCGCATGGCCGTCGTCCAGCAGGTGGCGCACGAGGATCTGGCCGATGAAGCCGGTGCCGCCCGTCACCAGCACCTGCTGCGGCGTCGTGCCGAAATGCACCGGGGCCTCGACGGCGCGCACCTGCGCCTGCTTCTGCTGTTTGAACAAGGCGCGCGCCGCGAAGCCGTCGCGCAGGCCCGAGATACCGACACCCACGCCGCACAACGCCAGGAAGGCGCTGAGCCAGCCGTGCGGCTGCCACACCATCGCCGTCGGTTGCGCTGCCCAGCCGACCGCGCTCATCGCCAGCAGCGCGATGAACGCGCCGGCGTTGATGGCCAGCACTGTGTGCGTCACGCGCTCGGTGGGCGGCAGCAGGCGGCTGCCGTCTTCGACCACGAAGTCCCACAGCGTGAGCACGATCTCGACGCCGAACACCACGAGCAGCACCCACGCCCACGCGCCGTGCCAGGCCCATGCCGACAGGCCGAGGAACAGCGCGCAATAAATCGACGAGCGCGTGGCGTGGATCGCCAGCTCGCGCCCCGCCGTGCCGCGGCGCGGCAGCGCCTCGGTGCCTTCGTGGTGGTAGAGCGTGTCGAAGGCGCCCAGCGCGCCTTGCGCCGCCATGAGCTGCAGGGCCAGCAGGTGCGTGTCGATCATGCGGACACCGCCTGCGGCTCCGGCACTTCCTCGAACACGCCGACCTGCGTGAAGGTGGTGCCCATGAGGCAGTGGCGGATCTCGATGCGGATGTTGAAGCGCTCGGGCGTCTCGTTGTGGTGCCAGAGAAAAGTCTTCCCCGGCGTGAACACGCCCGGCAGCGGAATGCGCCAGCCGAACACCTCCCAGAAATAGCCGTCGCTCTGGAAATGCAGGCTGCCGTTGGGCTCCACGCTCAGCACCAGCTTCATGCCCAGCCCCATGCCGACGTACTCCAGCACCTCGCCGCGCTCGCTCTCGCGCATGAAGCTGGTGAACTGGATGGGCTTGCGGTCGTGCAGGCGGTAGATGCGCTGCTTGTAGATGGCCGGGTCCTCGGGCCGGGCGTAGACCTGGATCTCGACCGGGAAGTGGCTGTCGCTGTAGGGGATCAGCGCGCCCTGGATCATCGGCTGCGTGAGGTGCCCCAGCAGCTTGCCGAAGCGCGAGCAGCGCAGCTCGCTGAGCGCGCCCAGGTAGTGCAGCGCCTTGCCCGGCAGGGGGTTCTTGTCGAAGCGCCGGCGGATGTCGGGGTGCAGCCCCGTCCAGGCGCCGCCCAGGATCTTCTTGAAGAGCTCGCCTTCGGAAGGAGGGGCGGGGGCTGGCGTGACACGCACGACGGAAGAATCGACCATGCGTCGATTCTGCCTCGGCAACCCCCGGCGGCGCCCGTGATTCCGGGCCATGGGACAATCGCCGCTCTCCGCCTTTTTCTCTTCCCATGCCTCCTTGGCACGGGCCCGTCCGGCCCTCAAGCACCATGCGCGCCTTCACGCTTTCCGATTTCGATTTCCATCTGCCGCCCGAGCTGGTGGCACAACACCCGGCCACCGAACGCACCGCCTCCCGTCTGCTCGACGGTACAGGCCCCGCCCCGGCCGACCGCATCTTCAAGGAACTGCCCTCGCTGCTGCGCGCGGGCGACCTGCTGGTCTTCAACGACACGCGCGTGGTCAAGGCGCGCCTGTTCGGCGAGAAGCCGACCGGCGGCAAGCTCGAGCTGCTGGTCGAGCGCGTGCTGCAGGGCCACGAGGTGGTCGCGCACATGAAGGTCAGCAAGAAGCCGCCCGTGGGCACCACGCTCGAGATGGTGGGCGGCTTTCGCGCCACGCTGCTGGGCCGCTGGCCCGAGGAAGACGGCGCGCTGTTCCGCTTCGGCTTCGAGAGCGACGCCGGCGAAGACCCGTATGCGCTGATGCAGCGCTGCGGCCACGTGCCGCTGCCGCCCTACATCACGCACACCGACTCGGCCGACGACGAAAGCCGCTACCAGACCGTGTTCGCGCGCGTGCCCGGCGCCGTGGCCGCGCCCACAGCCGCATTGCACTTCGACGAAGGCCTGCTGGCCGAACTCGAAGCGCGCGGCGTGCAGCGCGCCAACGTCACGCTGCACGTGGGCGCCGGCACCTTCCAGCCGGTCAAGACCGAGAACATCGCCGAACACACGATGCACGCCGAGCGCTACGAAGTGCCCGAGGCCACGCAGCGCGCCATTGCCGAATGCAAGGCACGCGGCGGGCGCGTGGTCGCGGTGGGCACGACCACCGTGCGCACGCTCGAGTCGTGGGCCAAGAGCGGCGAGGCCACGGGCGACACGCGCATCTTCATCACGCCGGGCTTTGCCTTCGCGCACGTCGACGTGCTGGTGACCAACTTCCATTTGCCCAAGAGCACGCTGATGATGCTGGTCTCGGCCTTCGCGGGCTACGAGCGCGTGATGGCGCTGTACGCCCACGCCATCGCCAACGGCTACCGCTTCTTCAGCTACGGCGACGCCATGCTGCTCGCACGCACCCAGGACTGAA
This sequence comes from Variovorax sp. FW305-3-2-15-B-LB1, assembly GCF_058787635.1. Taxonomy (NCBI): domain Bacteria; kingdom Pseudomonadati; phylum Pseudomonadota; class Betaproteobacteria; order Burkholderiales; family Comamonadaceae; genus Variovorax; species Variovorax sp. FW305-3-2-15-B-LB1. Next base: position 131,545 of record NZ_JBYSZY010000011.1, read on the forward strand.
CGACATCATGCTGAACTTCGAACTCCTCAAGACCGACCCCGACAGCCACGCGCGCCGCGCCACGCTCACGCTCAACCACGGCAAGGTCCAGACGCCGATCTTCATGCCCGTGGGCACCTACGGCACCGTCAAGGGCGTGATGCCGCGCAGCCTCGAGGAGATGGGCGCGCAGATCATCCTGGGCAACACCTTTCACCTGTGGATGCGCCCGGGCCTGGACGTCATGGCGAGCTTCGGCGGGCTGCACCAGTTCGAGAAATGGGACAAGCCCATCCTCACCGACTCGGGCGGCTTCCAGGTGTGGTCGCTGGGCGCGATGCGCAAGATCAGCGAAGAAGGCGTGAAGTTCGCGTCGCCCGTCAACGGCGACAAGCTGTTCCTCACGCCCGAGGTCTCGATGCAGATCCAGACCATCCTGAACAGCGACATCGTGATGCAGTTCGACGAGTGCACGCCCTACGACACCAAGGGCCACATCACGACCGAGGCCGAGGCGCGCGTCTCGATGGAGCTGAGCCTGCGCTGGGCCAAGCGCTGCCAGGCGGAGTTCACGCGCCTTTCGAACCCGAACGCGCTGTTCGGCATCGTGCAGGGCGGCATGTTCGAGAACCTGCGCGAGGAGTCGCTGGCGGCGCTGGTCGACATGGACTTCCCCGGCTACGCCATCGGCGGCGTGAGCGTGGGCGAGCCCAAGGAAGAGATGCTGCACATCATGGGCCACACGCCGCACCGGCTGCCCGCGAACAAGCCGCGCTACCTGATGGGCGTGGGCACGCCCGAGGACCTGGTGCAGGGCGTGGCCGACGGCGTGGACATGTTCGACTGCGTGATGCCCACGCGCAATGCGCGCAACGGCACGATGTTCACGCGCTTCGGCGACCTGAAGATGCGCAACGCGCGCCACAAGAGCGACCCGCAGCCGGTCGACCCCAGCTGCACCTGCCACGCCTGCGCTGGCACCTCGGGCGTGAGCTGGAACGACGGCGGGCGCGAAGGCTTCAGCCGCGCCTACCTGCACCACCTGGACCGCTGCGGCGAAATGCTCGGGCCGATGCTGTGCACGATCCACAACCTGCACTACTACCTGAACCTGATGACGGAGATCCGCGAGGCGCTCGACGCGGGCACCTTCACGGCGTTCCGCGCGCAATTCAAGGCCGACCGCGCACGCGGCGTCTAGGGCTTCACGGCGCCCGGCGGCTGGATGGTCAGCGGCGTCGCGTAGGGTTCGATGCGCAGCAGCTCGTTCCTGAAGACCACGACCTGCCTGAGCGGCGCCTGCACCAGCGCCCCGCTCGCGTCCTTGTGCGAGGCGTATTGCCAGAGCGTGAGCTGACCCTTCTCGGCCAGCATGGCGGCAAGCCGCTGCACGGGCGGCGCCGCGCCGGCGCCCAGCTGGGCCGCCTCGATGCCCACCACGATGTCGTCGCGCGGCGAGACCACCTTGAAGAGCAGCACGGGCGCAGGTGCCTGCGCCTGCGCGCGGACGTGCCGCGCCGCGAAGGCGGCCGGAAGCAGCGCGAGACAGAAGACGAAGCGGCGGTTGAAGGAGCTCATGGGCTGAAGCGTATGCCTGCCACGGCGCCCTGCCCACAGGCCGGAAGCCATACGCCGGGTGGAGGCCCGGCCGGCACCAGGGACGCCGTCATCCGGTACGCTTGCCCTGTCTTCACTGCGGTTGCCCTGCCCCTCATGACCAACGCCTCCCCACCCACGGCCTATACCGCCCGCTACCCCTCGCTGGCCGATCGCACCGTGTTCATCTCGGGCGGCGCCAGCGGCATCGGCGAATCGCTGGTGCGGGCCTTCCACGCGCAGGGTGCGAAGGTCGGCTTCTGCGACCTCGACACCGCCGCCGGCGATGCGCTCGCCGCGCAGCTGCAGAGCGCGCACCCCGCGCTGTTCGTGCCCTGCGACGTGACCGACACGGCCGCGCTCGCTGCCGCCATCGACGCGGTGCGCCAGCGCTTCGGGCCGGTGTCGGTGCTGCTGAACAACGCGGCCAACGACCGGCGCCACGAGATGGCCGACGTGACCAGCGACGACTTCGACCGCCTCGTGGCCGTCAACCTCAAGCACCAGTTCTTTGCCGCGCAGGCCGTGGCCGACGACATGCGCGCGCTGGGCGGCGGCTCGATCGTCAACTTCGGCTCGATCAGCTGGCTCATGAAGGGCCGCGGCTACCCGGTCTACCAGGCCTGCAAGGCGGGCGTGAACGGCCTCACGCGCTCGCTGGCGCGCGACCTGGGCAAGCAGAACATCCGGGTCAACACGATCATGCCGGGCTGGGTGATGACCGAGCGGCAGATCAAGCTGTGGGTGAAGCCCGAATCCGCCGCGGAGATCGATGCGGCGCAGTGCCTGCCGGGCCGCGTGATGGCGGAGGACATTGCGGCGATGGCGCTGTTCCTCGCGGCCGACGATTCGCGCATGTGCACCGCGCAGGACTACGTGGTGGATGCGGGCTGGACCTGAAGCGCTTCACCGGTCGCCCCAAAGAAAAAGCCCGGCATGCCGGGCTTTTTGCTGCGTGGGTGGCGGGACGATCAGTCGCGCAGTTCGGCCGGCAGCGTGCCGCCATTGGCGGCGATGCGAGTCATCACCTGCTTGTGCAGGCCGATGTTCCATTCGGCCGAACCCGGTTCGCCGTTGCTGTAGAGGATTTCGCTGGCCAGTTCCTTGCGCGCGGCGAGGCTGCTGTCCAGGCCCAGCAACTTGAGCAGGTCGACGATCGAGGTGCGCCAGTTCAGGCCGGCGGCACCCGGCATCGCGTCCAGGACGGCGGGCACGTCGCCCAGCGGGATCGCGGGCGGCGGTGCGACAGCGGCCGGTGCGCCGGGTGCAGCCGCCGGCGGTGCGGCGACGACTTCAGCGGCGTTGGCCGACGGGAAAATCTTGGAAAAAATCTTGCCGAAAATGCTCATGGGTGTGCTCCGTCAATGTGAATGGGAAAACCCGCGGCACGGCGTTGCGTGACGCAGCCCGGGGTTGTAGCACGACCGTGCGGCGCTTTCGCTACGTGGCCGGCTGAACCGGCGCGCCCGGCGTGACCGATTGCGCAGTGCCGGTCACAGGTGTATGCGCAGCGGCCGAGGTTCCGCAAGCGTGGCAGAACTTGGAGAACGCGCTCTTGCGCGTGCTGCAGTGGCCGCAGTGGTCGAACAGGCCGATGCCGCAGTGCGGGCAGAAGTCGATCTCGTTGTTCTTCAGGTCGACCGGCCGCTCGCAGCCGGGGCACACGCTCTTGGCCAGCCGAGCCAGCGCGGTGTCGTAGCTCAGCTCTTCGCGGCGCACCTGGTCGGGCTGCTGCTCGGCGAGCTTCTGGCGCGCCAGGTAGCGGTTGAGCGCAACGATGGCATAGCGCCCCACCAGCACCGTGAGCACGATGCCCACCACGTAGCGCACGTAGCCGCCGTAGCTCGGCAGGTAGGGCACCAGCTCGACGAAGAAGGCGAAGAGCGCGAAGAAGATGAAGCCCCACACGAAGGGCCAGTAGGTGCTCTTGCGCTTCTTCACGAACAGCCAGCCGGCCACCAGCAGCAGCGGCAGGGTCAGCGCGAGCCGGTAGCCGAACACGCGCAGTTCGACGCGGCGGTACTCGGCGTCCAGGCGCTGTTGCGCGTCGTGCTCCAGCACGCCCAATGCCGCGCGCGCACGCTGCTCGGCCTGGCGCGCGTCGAGCGCGATCTGGCGCTGGGCGTCGGCCTTGCGCTGCGCCGCGTCTTCCTTCTGCTTGAAGGCGTCGAGCGCCTTGGTGCGCGCGATGAGCTCGGTGTCCTGGTCGGGCTGCGCGGTGGCGCGGCGCGTGGCGATCCAGTTGCCGAAGGTCTCGCGCGCGTTGGCGCTGGCCTGCTGCGCGGTGTTGAGTTGCAGCTGCGCCTGGTCGAGGTCGCGCGCGGCCTGCAGCTCGGCGGCCTCCGAGGCCTTGATGGTGGCGCGCAGCGGCTCGGCCGCGGGCTTGTCGATGAAGTCGTCGAGCACGCGCACGCGCTCGACCTGCGGCAGGTCGCCCACGATCGTGCTGCCCAGCCCGATCAGGAAGCTCGCGAACACGAACGCCACCAGCCACAGGCCGCGGCGGAACCACTTCTCGGACAGGCGCAGGGATTTGCTCATGGTCTTTCCTTCGTTCTTTCTTTTCTTCGTTGCGTCGCTTCGCTCAGAAGGTGTGAATGAATCCGGCGTGGCCGAGCAGCCCGCCCAGGCGCGCCCCATCAAGGCGCAAAGCGCAGCCATAGCTCGGGCTATGGCGAGCATTTGCAACGCCGAGGGGGCGTGTCTGGGCGGGATGAGCGGACATGGCGGGTTCGTTCACACCTTCTCAGAGCTTGAGTGTGACCGGCGCCGCGCCTAAGCCCGCACGCGGCAGCCAGGCGAACACCGAGTCGACGGTCACGGTCTCGATGCGGTCCGAGAACCGCTTCTCGTTCGGATGATCGTCGAACGCGATGTTGGCCGAGCCCACGCGCCCGCCCAGGCGGGTCAGCGGGCCGAGGTTCAGCGTGGTGGGCTCGTAGCCCTTGAACTGCAGCCAGGCCTGCGCCTGCGCGCGGGTGCCGATGGTGGCAGGTTCCATCGCGGCGGCCAGGGTCTCGATGGCCCACTGGTTCGACTGCTGGTACTTCTGGCCCCAGGCGTAGCTCACGATGCTGTAGGGCGCCACGTTCAGGCGCACGAGGCGCGCATCGGGCTCGCGCAGCGCGGCCATCAGCTGCGCCTGCACTGCCGGCGTGGGCACGGACCAGGCGGCCTCGTAGCGCCACAGGTCGTCGAGGAAGAACTCGCCCAGCCCCTGCCGGTAGACCGCGGCCACCGCGGTGCCGCAGTGGTTGAGCTTGTGCACCACGCGCCACGGGCCCTCGTCGGTCTTGTAGGCGATGCCCAGGTGCGAATAGCGCAGGCCGTACTTGCTCAGGTCCTGTCCGGCGCGCGCCAGGATGACCACGCGCGCACCGCTCGCATCGAGCTGCTGCGAGGTGCGCTCGGCCAGCTGCATGCCCTTGACGATGAGCGCCGGCGTCGGCCTGACCTGTTCGCACGAGCGGCCGGCGTTCGCCTGCAAGGGCAGCACCGCTGCGACGGTGAACGCCAGCAGCAGCGCGGGGCGCGAGGCGGGTTTCACGACAGTCTTTCGTTGTGAAGCAGTGCGCGGCCGACCGCGTTGGGCACGAAGGCCAGCACCTCGCCAGCAGCCGAGAGCACGACGCCGGTGCCGATCACGCTGACGACCACGGCCGTGCCGGCGGCCGCCGACACGCCACGGGTGGCGCGCCCCATCACCTTGACGCTGGCGCGGGCGCCGTCCGAGGCGCGTTCGAGCAGGTAGACGGTGCCGTCGACCGAGGCCTCGACCGCGATCACGGTGAGCACCGAGCCGCCCACCGACAGCGCCGCGGGCACGGCGACCACCGCAGTGGCCGAGGCACCGACGACCGACGCAGCACCGACCACCGAGGCCACGGGCAGCAGCGACAGCGCGGCCGAGGCCTCGCTCTGGGCCCGTGCGGGCAGCGGCGTCGCGACACCCGCGAACGCGGCGCAGGCGGCAAAGGCCAGGGCGGCCATCGAGCGCACCAGGGCGGTCTTGCGCGAAGCCGGCAGGCCGCGCTGGATGATCGAAACGGTGGAGGATGAGAGGGGTTGCATGAAGGCCTCGCGGCGCAGTGAAGGTGAGCGAATGATGGTTCGCCTTCATGCCGCGGGGCTCGAATACTTCAACCAGTTGCGATCCTGGCGTCCCGCAGTATCCCGAAGAGATACTTTGGGGTGCACGCCTCAGGAGGCCAGCAGGCCGGCCACGCGCTGGCGCAGCGTCTCGGGCTGCACCTCCTGCGGCGCCACGGGGTGCCCCACGCGCAGGCCCACGCGGCTGAAGAGGCCGCGGCGGAAGGGCTTGGCCATGGCGACCTGCTGGCCGCCGCGCAGCTCGATGCGGCTGAAGTACGAGCCCCAGAGGTTGGTCAGCGCCATCGGGACCACGGGCGGTTCGATGCCTTCGGCGCGCGCGCCCTCGAGGATCTTCATCACGCCGCCCTTAAAGGGCTGCAGCTCGCCGTCGCGCGTGATCGCGCCTTCGGGGAAGATGCCCAGCAGGTCGCCTTCGCGCAGCACGCCGATGGCCTTGGCGAAGGCCGCCTCGTACGCGGCCGGGTCTTCCTTCTGCGGTGCGATCGGAATGGCCTTGGCCAGCTTGAACAGCCAGCCGAGCACCGGCACCTTGAAGATGCGGTGGTCCATGATGAAACGGATCGGGCGCGGGCTCGCGGCCATCAGCAGCACCGCGTCGATGAAGCTCACGTGGTTGCACACCAGCACGGCAGCGCCCTCGGTGGGAATGTGCTGGTCGTCCTTGATGTCGAAGCGGTACACGAAGCGCGACAGCACCCAGGCCACGAAGCGCAGCAGGTACTCGGGCACCAGCATGAAGATGTAGAACGCCACCACCGCGTTGGCGATGCCGGTGAACAGGAAGATCTGCGGAATGGTGAAGCCCGCGCCCAGCAGCGCACCGGCCAGCACCGAGCTGCCGATCATGAAGAGCGCGTTCAGGATGTTGTTCGCCGCGATGATCCGCGCGCGGTGCGTGGGCTGGCTGCGCAGCTGGATCAGCGCGTACATCGGCACGCTGTACAGGCCCGCGAAGAGCGACAGCAGCCCCAGGTCGGCCATCACGCGCCAGTGCGCCGGCTGCTGCATGAAGGCGCCCAGGCCCATGCCCGTCACCGGGGGCAGCGCGCGCGAGGCAAAGTACAGGTCGATGGCGAACACGCTCATGCCGATGGCGCCCAGCGGCACCAGGCCGATCTCCACCTGCCGGCGGCTCAGCGTCTCGCACAGCAGCGAGCCCACGCCGATGCCCACCGAGAACACCACCAGCAGCAGCGAGGCCACCTGCTCGTCGCCGTGCAGCACTTCCTTCGCGAAGCTCGGGAACTGGCTCAGGAACACCGCGCCGAAGAACCACATCCACGAAATGCCCAGCAGCGAGCGGAACACCACGATGTTCTCGCGCGCCAGCATCAGGTTGCGCCAGGTTTCGCTGAAGGGGTTCCAGTTGATCGACAGGCCCGGGTCGGTGGCCGGCGCGGGCGGAATGGCCTGCGCCACGCCGCGCCCCACCAGCGCCAGCAGCAGGCAGGCCACGGCCACCGTGGTGTGGCCGATCTGCGGCATCGCCACCAGCAGCCCGCCCGCCACCTGGCCCAGCAGGATGGCGACGAAGGTGCCCATCTCGACCATGCCGTTGCCGCCCGTGAGCTCGCGCGAATCGAGCACCTGCGGCAGGTAGGCGAACTTGACCGGCCCGAACAGCGTGGAGTGCAGCCCCATGAGGAACACGCAGCCCAGCAGCACCACCGCGTCGGCGCGCACGAAACCCCAGGCGGCGATCAGCATGATCGCGATCTCGAGGTTCTTGACGAAGCGGATCATCTTCGTCTTGTCGAACTTGTCGGTCAGCTGCCCGGCCGTGGCCGAGAACAGCAGGAAAGGCAGGATGAACAGCGCGCCGATCACCAGCCCCGCCATCGCCGGCGGCATCCAGCTCAGTTGCAGCTGGTAGGTCACCATGACGGTGAAGGCGAACTTGAAGAGGTTGTCGTTCGCGGCCCCCGCGAACTGGGTCCAGAAGAAGGGCGCGAAGCGCCGCTGGCCGAGCAGGGCGAACTGGTTCGCGTGGGCGTTGGGCTCATGCACCACGGGCGCGGGCGCGGCGGCGGCGGGGGTTGTCATGCGATGCAATCTCCTCTTTGTCTTCTACCGCTGCGCCACGGGCGTTCCAGTGGCCAAGCCGCGTCATGCCGCGATGGCGGCTGGGTCGGGATTGTGCCGCAGCAGCGTCGCGCGCCAGCCCTTTTCAAGGCGGTACAGCGCCATCAGCACGGGCAGGCCGGCCAGCGACGCCACCAGGTGCTTGAGGGTGTGGCCCGACACGAGGTGGCCGGTGGCTTCGTAGATGGCGTGATCGCCCAGTTCGAAGGCCTTGGCCACCACATAGAACGCGATCACCCAGCCCAGCTTGAGCCCGACAGCGCCGCGCATCGGCGTGGCCAGCGCCAGCGTGAGCACCACCGCCATGCCGCCGAACTGCACCAGCGCCCAGGGCAGCACGTTGCCGGTTTCCTGGCAGACCTCGGCCGCCAGCAGGCCGGCCGTGAGCACGAACCAGGCGGCCGGCCAGCCGGCGCGCTGGCTGACGCGCTCGCAGACGGCGATGCCGATCAGGCCCGCGAAGGCCACGGCCATGCCGGCGCGGTCGGCGGCGAGGCGGGGCGCGTCGGGCATCAGGTGATAGAAGGCCGAGCCGGCGGCGGTGGCGATCAGGCCGGCGAAGAACAGCCAGGCGCAGTCCAGCGTGTTGTCGGGCGGGTCGTTGGCGGGCGGCGCCAGCGGAAACCCGGCCAGCGCCTCCTGGTGCGAGCGGTCGATGCGGTTGAGCCGGTACAGCCCCAGGCAGCCGATGGCCAGGAACGGCAGGTTGCTCAGCACGTCCATCGCGTTGGGCAGGTGGAACAGCGGCCGGTTGTCGGCGAACACGGAGGCAATCGCCACGTCGGCGGCCGGCAGCGCCGGGCCGAAGAAGGCGATCAGCAAGAGCAGCGCGAAGGTGAACAACAGTCCGCGTTCGCGGCGTGTCAGGGTGGGCAGAAGCATGGCGTTCCTCGGTGGGGTGGTGGCTGGCGGGTGGAATCTAGTTGCCAGCCCTTCCCCAGGCATCGAGAATCGATACGAGGCACTATTTCACTCCCTTCGGTATCCTTTTTCTATACCTTCAACCCGTACCCTCCCTTCATGAGCACCACCGTCGATCTGGTCCAGGCCCTCAAGAACGAACTCAAAAGCGCCCGCATGACGTATGCCGACCTGGCCCGGTCGCTGGACATGGCGGAGTCCAGCGTCAAGCGCATGCTGGCCAAGAGCGACATGCCGCTGTCGCGCGTCGATGCGATCTGCCGCGCCCTGAAGATCGATTTCGCCGAGCTGGCGCGGCGCGTGGCCGACGCCCAGCCGCTGCTGAAGGAGCTGACCCACGAGCAGGAAAAGGCCGTGGTCAAGGACAAGAAGCTGCTGCTGGTGGCGATCAGCGTGCTGAGCCAGTGGACGCTGGAGCAGATCGTGTCGTCGTACCGGATCACCGAGGCCGAGTGCATCGGCTGCCTGGCGCAGCTGGACCGCATCGGCATCATCGAGCTGCGCCCGCTCAACCGGTACCGCCTGAAGCTCGCCAAGACCTTCCGCTGGCGCCCGCACGGCCCGGTGATGGAGTTCTTCCGCGAGAACGTGGTGCTCGACTACTACAAGGGCGGCTTCGACGGCCCGGCCGAAGGGCTGCTGCTGGTGCACGGCTCGATCAGCCGGTCGCTCGCGCCTGCCTTCATGGAGCGGCTGCAGCGCGTGGCGCAAGACTTTGCGCAGCAGCACCAGACCGACCAGAAGCTGTCGGCCAAGGACCGCGAGGGCTACACCCTGCTGCTTGGCATGCGCAACTGGGAATTCGAGCTCTTCACCCGCCTGCGGCGGAACTGAAGGCCCGTCAGGGCTTCGCTGCTTCCAATGCGTCGCGCGTGGTGCGCGCGGCGTTCTTCGCGGCGTCGGCGAAGTCTTCGCCCGACGAGGCGTAGATGATGGCCCGCGACGAGTTCACGATGATCGGCGCGTCGGCGCGCCAGCCGGCGCGCACGGTGGCGACCGCGTCGCCGCCCTGGGCACCGACGCCCGGGATCAGCAGCGGCACCGTCGGCGCGAGTTCGCGCACGCGCTCGATCTCGGCCGGGTAGGTCGCGCCCACCACGAGGCCGAGCTGGCCGTTGAGGTTCCACGGGCCCTGCGCCAGGCGGGCGACGTGCTCGTACAGGAAGGGCTGGCCCTCGACGCTGGCCAGGCGCTGGCCCTGCAGGTCGGAACCGCCGGGGTTGCTGGTGCGGCACAGCAGGAAGGCGCCCTTGCCTTCGTACTGGAGATACGGCGCGACCGAGTCGAAGCCCATGAAGGGCGACAGGGTCACGGCGTCGGCGCCGTAGCGCTCGAAGGCTTCGAGCGCGTACTGCTCGGCGGTGGAACCGATGTCGCCGCGCTTGGCGTCCAGGATGGTGGGCACATGGGGCGCGTTGCGGCGCATGTGCTCCATCAGGCGTTCGAGCTGGTCTTCGGCGCGGTGGGCCGCGAAGTAGGCGATCTGGGGCTTGAAGGCGATGACCAGGTCGGCCGTCGCGTCGACGATGCGCGCGCAGAAGTCATAGATGCGGCTGGCGTCGCCCTTGTACGCCCCCGGGAATTTGGCTGGCTCCGGGTCGAGGCCCACGCAGAGCAACGAACCGTTGGTTTGCTGTGCAGCGGCCAGCTTGTCGAGGAAAGTCATGGGGCCCGATTTTACGGACCCCGCCCGCCGGTCTCAGGCGGTGGGGGTGGCCTGCTGCGCCGCCAGGCACAGGTCGGCCCAGGCGCGGGCCTTGTCGGCCGGGTTGCGCAGCAGGTAGGCGGGGTGGTACGTCGCCACGACGGGCACGCCGTTCGCCGACGCCAGCGGCACGGCGCGACCGCGCAGCTTGCCCAGCGGATCGCGGCTTTGCATCAGGCTCTGCGCGGCCAGCGGGCCCATCGCCAGCACGACGCTGGGCGCCAGCGCCGCCGCGTGGGCGTCGAAGGCGGCGTCGATCGGCTGCGGGCTGCCGGGCTGGCCGGCGGCCACGCCGCGGTGCGTGCGCATCAGGTGCACGGGCGTGCGGCCGTCGTGCAGTTTCAGCGCGCGCAGCATGTTGTCGAGCAGGCGGCCGGCGTCGCCCGCGAAGGGCTCGCCGTGGCGGCCGTCGGCCTCGGGGGGCATGTCGGCCACGACCAGCCAGCCGCCCTGCACCGGCGCCGCGGCGTCGGCCTTGTCGGCGTACAGGCGGCAGGGGGCTTCGACCAGCACGGCGGCGCCTTGCGCGACGGGCGGCGCTGCCACGGGACGCGGCGCCGGCGCGGCCACGGGGCGGGCGACAGGCGCCGGGGCCGGGCGTGGCGGAGGCGGTGCGTCATACGACTGGTCGCGCTCGTCGAGCTCCAACGGCGGGCCTTCGGGCATGTCGGGCATGCCGGAATCAGCGGCCACGGGGGCCTCCGGCTCGGCTTCGACTTCGATCTCGGGTTCCGGCGGCACAGGCCACCAGACCTTCACGCCCATCTCGTCGAGCATGGCGCGCTGGCGCGCGTCCAGGCGCAGGGTGTGGACCGCGGTGTCCGTCATCGCAAAGCTCCCCAGGCGGAGCCTGTTTCGTTGAGGCGCATGCTCATGACGACCGCGTCTTCGCGCTTGCCGTCGAACGCCGGGTAGTAGCCCTTGCGCACGCCGACGCTGCGAAAGCCTTGCCGCAGGTAGATGTCGAGCGCACGCCGGTTGCTTTCGCGCACCTCGAGCCACAGCCACAGCGCGCCCTCGCCGCGCGACCAGCCGGCCAGCGCCTCGAGCATGAGCGGCGCCCAGCCCTGGCGCTGGAAGGCCGGCGCCACGGTGATGTTGAGCAGGTGCACCTCGTCCACGCCCTTCATGGCGACGAAGTAGCCGATCAGCGTTTCGCCCAGGCTCGTGCAGGGCGACTCGACACCCGGCGCCACGCCGGGCGCCAGCAGGCACTGGCAGTGGTAGCCCACGGCCATCGAATCGGTGAAGTTGGCGCGCGTCCAGGGGTGCGTGTAGGCCGTCTGCTCGACCGCGCACACGGCATCGATCCGCTCGACGGTGAGCGGTTCAAGACGGGCTTCGACGGACTGGAGGACGGCGCTCATGCGGGGTTCGGCGGAACGGCGGCCGCCGCCTTGATGGCGGCGCGTTCCTCGGTGGTTTGCGCCACTTTATCGCGAACATACAGTGGCCAGGCCTGCGCGGCGGGCACGGTGCGTCCGGCCGCGAGCAGCGCGGGCGCCAGCCGCAGCATGGCGGCGGCCGTGGGCAGCACCTCGTGGCGGGCCGTGGCACTCGCCAGGCGCGGGCCGTAGGCGGTGAAGGCATTGCCGGCCAGCACCCAGCCGGCCGGCACCTCGAGCGCCTCGGGGGCCAGCAGCAGCGGCTCGGGGTCGCCGCCGAACGGGCCGGCGGTGGCGAAGTCGTAGTGCGCGGCGTAGAGCTGGTCCATGCGCGCATCGAGCACGGCCACCACGCGCTGCGCGCCGAAGGCATGGCGCGCCTCGTCGGCCACGGCCAGCAAGGTGTCGACCGGCAACAGCGGCACCTTGGCGCCGAAGGCCAGGCCCTGCGCCACCGAGCAGGCGGTGCGCAGGCCGGTGAAGGAGCCCGGGCCGCGTCCGAAGACGATGGCGTCGAGCTCGGCCAGCGCGAGCCCCGCGTCGGCGAGCAGCTCGCGGATCAGCGGCAGCAGCGTGCTCGACGCCTGCGCGCCGCCCACGCCGCTGTGCGCCAGCACGCGGTCGCCGTGGCGCACCGCGACCGACAGGTGCTCGGTGCTCGTGTCGAAGGCCAGCAGCTTGTCAGACATTCGGACGCCCCATTCCCGCCGGGCACGGCGTCGGGCAGACCGGCGCCACGCGCACGGCCGCCGCGCGCACGCCGAACAGGATGCCGGCCGTCACCAGCGCGAGGCCGGCGACCAGGCTCCAGTGCATCGGTTCGTCCAGCCACAGCACCGCGCCGAAGGCCGACAGGCCCGGCACCAGCGCCGTGATCATGGTGGTGCGCACGGGGCCGAAGTGCTGGATCATTTTGGTGAAGGTGATGCCCGAGATCACCACCGAGCCGACGCCCTGGAAGGCCATCTGGAACGCGACCTCGCCCCACGGCGCGCTGCCGATGTGGCTCACGACCGCGCCCGAGGCCACCAGCAGCGTGTAGACCGGCACATAGGTCATGAGCGCGAACACGGTGATGGCGATGGTCGCGCGCACGGCGTCCAGGCCGTGGCGGCGCGCCACCACGCTGTAGCAGGCCCAGCAGAAGGCGGCGCCCATGAACATCAGGTCGCCCTTCCAGACCTCGCCGCCCTCGAAGGCGTGCAGCAGGCTGCGCCCGCCGACCACGAGGTCGCCTGCGACGATCATCGCCAGGCCGATGGCGCGCGTGGGCGTGATGCGGTCGCGCAGCACCAGCGCGGCCAGCAGCGTGGTCCACAGCGGCAGGCTGCCGGGCATCAGCACGGCGGCATGGCCGGCCGGCGCAAAGAAGAAGCCGCTGTAGGCGATGAGCGCGTAGGCCACGCCGCCGAAGATGCCGGCGGTGGCCGTCACGCGCAGCGACAGCGGCGACAGGCCGAAGAACGAGGACACCGCGCCGCGGTGCTTGGTCGCCAGCCAGGCGCCCCAGGGCACCAGCACCAGGCTGGCGCCGCAGACGCGCGCAAAGGCGAGGTCGAAGGGCGTGAGCGAGCGCGCGGCCGAGGCGCGCGCGATGAGGATGAAGGCGGTCCAGACCACGACGGTGACCACGGCCGCACCGATGCCGAGCATGCGGGGAGACAGGAGGGGCGGGGAGGTCTGCGGGGGCGCGG